>JAPLYH010000042.1 GCA_026395615.1 Candidatus Parcubacteria bacterium
TATGAGTCGTTATTATATTTTTTTATTTTATCGAGCTGTTTTATAAAGGAGTATTTTTTTTGACTTCAGTTATTCACAACCATTAATTGATAGAAATTGTTTTTTGACATATAATAGAACATAGACAGAATTAAAAATATTCCCAGTTAATCTTGTGAAATTTGGTAAATATCCAAGATTAGCCGGAAAAAGGTCGCAAGTAAAAAATATTTAAAGAAAAAGGTTATGAAATCAAAAAAAGGTTTTACTTTAATAGAACTTTTGGTAGTTATCGCTATTATAGGTATTTTAGCTTCAATAGTATTGGTTTCTTTACGAGGAGCGCCGGCAAAAGCAAATGATGCCAGGATTAAAGCTGATATTAGCCAAGTTAGAACGCAAGCAGAGGTGATTTGGACAGACACATCTAGCTATGCCACCCTTTGTTCAGGAGGTACTTTGAATGAGAGCCAGGCTAATTATGGGGCTCAATTAGGAGCACTGGAAACTGATATTACTAGCAGACAAGGAACACTGGCAATGCATTGCTATGCAGCACAAACAAACAACAGCACTTATTGCGTAAGCGCTCAATTAATGAACAATACTAATCTTTGGTTTTGTGTTGATAGCACAGGCAGAGGAACAGGAAATGACAATTGTCTGTAATTAAATTGCCTGATAAGGCCATATGAATCGTTATTCAATTAAAAGAAAAGGATTTACTATAGTTGAGTTGCTTATAGTTGTAGCTATTATTGGAATTTTAACGACAATAGTTCTAGTTTCTTTAAGAGAGGCATCTGATAGAGCAAGAAACACTAAAATAATAACGAGCGTAACTCAAATTAGGAAAGTAGCGGAAGATATGTATATTCAAGAACCAAGCGGTTTTGGGAATTTATGCCTTACAGGTGAGCTAAACATCGCTCGCACTGATATTCTTGGGATATTGAAGGATGATATAGAAAAATATGGCGGAAGCAATATTGTTTGTTATTCTTCAAAATATAGTTTTTGCGTAAGCACTCTTCTGGGTGGTGATACTACGAAATACTTTTGTATTGATAGCGATGGAGATAATGTGGAATCAACAAGTGATATCTGCACAGCCAGTAATATTGCTTGTGAATAAAAAGATAGTGATTTTAATTACTCAAAGAAACCTCCTCGAGCTGAGGAGGTTTCTTGGTTCATAGACCTATGATTTTATTTTTTACGATATTTATTTTCGGACTTATTGTTGGTTCGTTTTTAAATTGCGTAATTTATCGGCTAGAAACAAAAAAAAGTTTTCTGAAAGGCAGGTCTTTTTGTCCTCACTGCAAGCACACATTGGCTTGGTTAGATTTAATTCCATTATTTAGTTTTATTTTTTTGAGGGGTCATTGTCGTTATTGTAAAAAATCAATCTCTTGGCAATATCCAATCGTAGAGTTTATAACAGGATTACTATTTTTGTTAATTGTCAATTTTCAATTTTCAATTTTTAATGAAATCCCAATTTTTAATTTTCAAAATCTAATAGGTCTGTTTTTTATGTTAAGTATTGCGTGTTTTTTCATTATTATCTTTGTCTATGATTTGAAGCACTTTATAATATTAGATAAAGTTTTAATCCCGGCAATCGTATTAGCGACTTTTTATCGCATAATAGAGTCAATAATCAATAATCAGTTGTCAATTATTAATTATCTTTGCGCCGCTTTTGGCGCTGCTGGATTCTTTCTTCTAATATATTTAATCTCTAAAGGGAAATGGATTGGATTTGCTGATGTAAAATTAGGAATTCTGTTAGGATTGGTTTTGGGTTGGCCGAATATTGCTTTATCATTATTTTTAAGTTTTTTTATCGGTGGTATAATAGGGGTAGGTCTAATAATATTTTTAGGGAAAAAGCTCAAAAGCGAAATACCGTTTGCCCCCTTTTTAATAACCGGGACCCTATTAGCTCTCTTTTGGGGACAAGGTTTAATTAATTGGTATTTGTCTTTGATATTTTGATTATTAAATAAGAGATAGATGATTGGTTATTCTTTAAATAAAGAAAAAAGAGAAAAAGGAATGACCTTAGTGGAGATTTTAATCGTCATGGCTGTAATAGGAATTTTATTGGCGGTTAGCTTTTCCAGTTACCGACCAGGAGGACAGGAGCTTGCCCTACAGAGATCGGCTTTTAAAGTTTTAGCTGATATTGAAAATGCCAGAGAAATGGCAATGTCTGCCCTAAAGTATTCTAGTGGAAGCGTTCCTATAGGTGGATATGGCGTTTACTTCAACACAGCTAATCCTACAAATTATATCTTATTTGCCGACTTGGATGCGAGTAGAGATAGAAAGTCAGATGGCTCTGAAGATGTTAAATCCATAAATATGGAAACAGGAATAATCTTGAAAACCCTTTTACCATCAAGTCCGGTAAATATAATATTTGTCCCACCTGCGCCCAATATTTTTTTACAAGGAGGCATAATAGTAGGACAAATTGATATTACTATAGCCATACAGGGCGATCTTGATAAGACAAAAATTATTTCAGTAAATAAAGCGGGATTAATTTCTGCCAATTAATTATTACTAATCAATGATTAATAATAAATTATCTAACCAGAAAGGTTTTACTCTTATAGAAATGATTATAACTATCGGGGTTGTAAGTGTTGGCATTGTCGGAGCATTTATTGCTGTCCAGCAAGGGATTATTGCAGTTGATTACGCTAATTCCCGATTTACTGCAGCTCTTCTTGCTCAGGAAGGGGTGGAGATTATCAAAAATATTAGAGATACTAATCTTTTAGAATATAATTATATCTCTACTAGTATTGCCTGGAACGAGGATCTTAGAACGGGCGATTTTGAAGTTCAATATACAGATCCTCGATTAATAAACCCTATTTTGACCCAACCGGCATGCAGTCCAAGTTGTAGTCCCGATGGCCTTAGGTTACTTAAAAAATCTACTACGGCTTTTTATAATTACAATACAGGAGACGATAGTAGATTTAAAAGAGTAGTTCATATAGAGTCGCCTAATAATGACCAGATGGATGCTACAATTACAGTTTATTGGCAAAAAAGAGGAGGTGGGTATTATAGTATTTCTTTACTCCAGCATTTATATAATTGGTGGTAGATTCCTTCGCTTCGCTCAGTCAAACTAAAAATGTACCTGCCCGCATCGCTACGCGAAGCGTTGCGGGCGAAAACGAAAAATGAAAAATATAGAAAACAAAATAAAGAACGATAAAAAAAAGGGATTTACTTTGGTGGAAATTATGGTTGTAACGGCGATATTCAGTATATTGATAATCACTATTTCAAGTATTTTTATTGCCTCTCTTAAGGCAGAAAGGAGTATCCTAGCGTCTAAAAAAGTATTAGGAGAATTAAGCTATGCCGTTGAATATATGACTCGGTCTTTGAGAATGGCTGAAAAAGATACTTCCGGAACTTGTATTCCTAACGGCTCTAATTATCAGATAACGGCAAGAGGTGGGATAAAGTTTATTAATGCCCTTAAATCCAATGCCTGCCAGGAGTTTTTTATAAATAATGCTAAAATTAAATATGCGACAGGAACAGAGGAGCTTGAATTAACTTCTTCTGCGGTCAATATATTAAAATTGAATTTTGAAATTGCTAATGAAACTGAATCGGATAATCTTCAACCTTTTGTAACGATATATATAGAAGCAAATACTCCAAATAGTTCTGTCCTTCAACTCCAAACTAGTATTTCGCAAAGAAATCCCGATATCAGATAAAAATTTCTATAGATTATTATGGTAGTAAAAAATTCTCAAAAAGGAGCTACTCTATATCTTGCAATAGTTATAATGTCTGTTTTGCTGGCAGCAGTCTTTAGTATTAGCTCCATAGTTTTGACTCAAATTAGAACGATTAAGGGAATGGGGGACTCTGTTGTGGCGTTCTATGCTGCCGATACAGGAGTAGAAACAGCCTTATATGATCTTTATAATGCGAATTATATAAGTCATTATGGCCCTGTGCCGTTGGGTAGCGGAACATATACTTATGAAGTGTGGGTGACTCAGCCGGCTGGAGGCACATTGCCCGGAATCCCCGTAGATAATCCATTTAATTGCACTGGTAAAGGTCAGTATTATTGTATTAAATCTATAGGTATCTATAATTCAACCAAAAGAGCTGTTGAGGCTGATGGCTAATTTTTATCTTATGGATAAAGAATCTGCAAAAAAGAGAATAGAGAAACTAAAAAAGGTGATTAATTATCACCGTTATTTATATCATGTCCTGGATAGGCAGGAAATTTCTGATTCTGCCTTTGATTCGTTGAAAGACGAACTGGTTAAAATAGAAAAGGAATATCCAGATCTAATTACATCTGATTCTCCAACCCAAAGAGTCGGGGGAAAACCATTAGATAAATTTGAAAAGGTGGAACATAGTGTCCCGATGCTTTCAATTGATGATATTTTTGATAAAGATGCCCTAGAGGCCTGGGAGAGATATTTAAAGAAGATGCAGCCATCAATGAAGTTTGATTATTTTTGTGAATTAAAAATCGATGGATTTGCCATAACCCTTATTTATGATAAGGGATTTTTGGCAACTGGCGCAACCAGAGGAGATGGGAAAATAGGAGAAAATGTGACCCAGAATATAAAAACAATTAGCAGTATTCCTTTGAAATTAGAGATTCATCAGCCCCTTGGAGAAAAGAAAATTGAAGCTCTTTTAAAAAATAAAATAGAGCAAGGAAGAATTGAAGTAAGGGGAGAGATATATATGGAAAAGAATTCATTTAATGAAATTAACGAACAGAGGATTAAAAATAAGGAAAGTGTTTATGCTAATCCAAGAAACTTAGCAGCCGGATCTATCCGTCAACTTGACCCAAAGTTGGCTGCATCTCGGAGATTAAAGTTTTTAGCTTATGACTTGGTGTCCGATACATCATCCGATATATCTTCCGATAGAAGAACCCGCCTCGCTAACGCTTGGCAGAACCTTGATTCCTCGCTTCGCTCGGGAATAAGAATCATGACTCACTCTGAAAAACATAGAATACTTTCATCTATAGGATTTAAAACTGAAAAAGGAAAAAATTGTAAAACACTAGATGAGGTGATAGATTTTTGGCAAAAAACACAAGAAAATAGAGAAAAATTGCCATTTCAAGTAGATGGTATCGTTGTTTTGGTAAATAATAATCAAATTTTTGATAAATTGGGTGTTGCGGGGAAAAGCCCTCGAGGTATAAGAGCATTCAAATTTTCACCAAAACAGGCAACTACTGAAATTATAGATATAAAAGTTCAAGTTGGCAGAACTGGCGCAATTACGCCTGTTGCCGTGTTAGAGCCGGTTAAAATTGAAGGAGCCACAATTACTAGAGCCACATTGCACAATAATGATGAGCTAAAAAGATTGGGTGTAAAAATTGGAGATACGGTTATAATTGAAAGAGCTGGCGATGTTATCCCGGCCGTATCAAGCGTTTTAAAAGAATTAAGAGATGGAAAAGAGAAAGATTTTAATTTCCCAAAGAATTGTCCAGTTTGTGGAAAATCACTTATAAAACAAGAAAATGAGGTTGCTTGGAGATGTAATAATGAGAATTGTCCAGCGAGAGAAAGAGGATTTTTAGAACATTTTGTGTCAAAAAAAGCGTTTAATATTGATGGATTAGGTCCTAAAATCATAGAACAATTGAATAAAAGTGGATTATTGAGCTATCCTATTGATTTATTTGAATTAAAACAAGGAGATCTGATTCCTTTAGAGAGATTTGCCGAAAAATCAGCGGATAATTTGGTTAGAGAGATTCAAAAAAGTAAAACAATAACGTTAGATCGTTTCATCTATTCTTTGGGAATAAGACATATAGGTGAAGAAACAGCCATTGATTTGGCTACATATTTTGGCAAAATAGATGATATTTGCATGGCTTCCATAGAAGATTTTATGCATATTCCAAACATTGGTGCGAAAGTTGCAAACAGTATTTATGAATGGTTTAATAATCAGAATAATCGGGAATTATTGGATAAACTTAAAAATACTGGGGTTATTATTCTACCACCTCCAAAAAGGAAGGGTAAAATATTAGATGGTAAAAACTTTGTTATTACCGGAGTTCTTGAAGGAATGTCTCGAGAAGAAGTACAGGACAAAATATGGGAATTAGGAGGGAATATTTCTGCGTTAGTAAGTAAAAAAACCGATTTTTTAATAACGGGGAAAGAGCCAGGCAGTAAGTTGGATAAAGCAAAATTACTTGGCGTGAAAATTATTTCAAAAACCGATTTTTTAAAAATGATAAAATAAAATGATTATAAATCATTTTAAAAATTTTGATTGGATTCTTATTTTCGCTGTAATTCTGCTTACAGGAATTGGTCTTTTATCTTTGTATAGTTCTTCTCTGGGCACGATAGGGAATTTCACCAATTTCAACAAACAACTCATTTTCTTGGGCATAGGACTGGTGCTTATGGTTATTTTTTCTTTCATAGATTATCGAGAGATAAAAGATAACTCTTATCTTATTCTTATTCTCTATATTTTAGGTATAGGAGCTCTAATCGGCCTGTTGATTGTAAATAATCCAATAAGAGGGATTAGAAGTTGGTACAAAATAGGGCCAATAGCCATAGCGCCAATAGAATTTTTAAAAGTAGTTATTATTGCTCTTTTAGCAAAGTATTTTTCCGCTCGCCATGTAGAAATGTATAAATTTCGCCATATTCTTTTATCAGGCGTTTATATTATTATTCCAGTGTTTTTGATATTTATTCAACCAGATATTGGTTCAGTATTGGTTTTGCTCCTTTTATGGATAGGCGTTTTAACAGTTTCTGGAATTCGTTTGCGCCATTTTTTTATTTTGTTTCTTTGTGGCATTATTTTATCTTTATTCGCATGGGGTTTTCTTTTAAAAGATTATCAAAAACAGAGAATTATAAGTTTTGCTGTTCCCGAGTATGAACCATTGCAGGCAGGCTGGAATCAAAGACAAACAAAAATAGCCATTGGAAATGGTGGCTTGTTTGGAGCAGGTGTTGGGAAAGGACCACAAACCCAACAAGGGTTTTTGCCAGAACCACAAACAGATTTCGTTTTCTCGGCAATAGCTGAAGAATTCGGATTTACAGCAATAATAGTAATTATACTTTTGTTTTTTGTATTTTTCTGGCGGGTAACGAATATAGCATTACATGCTGGCAATAATTTTTCGCGCCTTTTCGCTTTAGGGGTGGGGTTTGTGGTTATATCTCAATTTTTTATCAATACAGGAAGTAATATTGGTTATTTGCCCGTAATTGGTGTTCCTTTGCCTTTTGTAAGCTACGGAGGCTCATTCTTAATAGCTATGTTTATTGCTTTGGGAATATTACAAAGCATAAAAATCAATTCAACCCAATGATTATTATTCGATTTTAAGAGTTGTTGTATTTGAATTAGTTTTCCACAGAAAGAACCCTTGACCAAAGGGTTTTTAAATTAGACAATGAAGCAATATATATGTATACGATATAGGGAAAAGATACAATATTATATCGGATAACCAATAAAGACTATAATGGAGGGGAACTCAAAAGATAAAAAAGAATATATTTCTCTGTCAAAAGCAGCAGAAGGGAGTCCTTATTCCCAAGAGTATTTAAGTTTAAGAGCCAGGCAAGGGAAATTGAAAGCTGTAAAATTAGGTAGAAATTGGGCAACAAAGCAGGAATGGGTTGATGAGTATTTCGCTGGTATGCAGGATTATAGGCAAGAACTTAATCAGAAGATTGAACATAATATTATAAAACAGATACAGGGTCCGGTTGCGGTATCTCTGAAAGCGGCAGAAGAGAGTCAGGCGATTAAAAAACAATCCTTTGAAACAGGAAAAAAAGACAGTCAAAAGATTGTTAAACCGGGATTTGCGTTTGTTCCAGTTAAACCAAAACAACCAGTATTACGATTAGGTGTTACGGTTTTTTTAGCCCTTTTTGTTTTAATTTCATCTCTTGTTTTTGAGCAAAATGGAATTCAAGGAGTAATAAGCGATATTAAAACAACTTTTATAGAAATTGGACAGAAATCAAAATTAGCGCTTGATTCAATAACGAATGATTTAAAAAATGGAGGAATAGCTGGTGTTGGTTTGGTATTGGATTCATCATTACCATTAGTGGATAATAGTTCAGGTATAGGAAATATTGGAGAAGGAGAATATTATAAAGATACCCTCTGGCAAGAGACCGCCCACATCTTTTCCTCATATTTCAACTGGCTCGGAGACAAGCTGGGAGGAGTTTTCGTAGCCAAGCCCAAGACTGTTTCCTGGGGAGAAGATGTCAATCGTATTTCAATAATTGAAGCCAAGATTGATTCCATAAACCAATTTATAGATCAAGGGAATTTTTCATCTGATTCCATTGCTTCCCTAAGACAAGATGTTGATTATTTGAAACAACATGGAGTAATTACTAAAGAAGTAATCCAGGAAGTTCAACAGATTACCCAAGTATTACCAAAACAGATTATTGAAAGCCAAACTACTATTGATTTTGCCACTACCCAGGAATTAAAAGATTTAAAAAATCAATTAGCCTTGATTCAAGATTGGGAGTCAGGAATTAGCACTAAGATTCAATCCTACCCTACAGGCCAGGTTTCTCATTCTTCTGCTCCCGTATACATCGCCAGTCAAGGATTGCAGGTAGGTGGCAATGCCACCTTTGCTTCCCTTGGAATCTCCGGTTCTGGTTCAGCCACCAACTTCAGTGTTGGAGACAATATGCAGATAGGAACAGAAGAGGGAGATAATTTCCTAGTGTATGCCACTTCAAATTTTGAATCCCCAGTAACAGCAAAAGATTCTTTGTATGTAGGCCCCAATACAGAACTGACAATTGATTCTTCTGGAAACATAACTACAACAGGAGATATTACTACTTCTGGAGATATTACAACTACGGGAATAACTGCCCAAGATTTGGTTTTAACAGGAACCCTGACAGCTGCCACAACTTCATTCAGTACTCTTTCCGTTTCAGGAACAACCACCTTTAATGGCGTTTCGTATATTTGGCCCTCATCTGATGGGACAAGCACTTATGCCCTGACTACTAATGGAGCGGG
>JAPLYH010000015.1 GCA_026395615.1 Candidatus Parcubacteria bacterium
CCCATGGAACGTCTTACTCAAGTGGGAGTGGCCTTTTCCATCCAAGAAAAATGCCTTCATGCCCAGAGGAGACCACCTCTGAACCTCCCCCTCTCCTAGATTGAGTGGAGCTACACATCGGCGACATCCGCCTATAGCCAGGCGCGCAAACCGCACGCGGGCGACGCATATCTCACACTGTCTACTTATATTATAGACCATAACTAAAAATTTGTCAAGAGGTTTGACAAATTTTTAGGAATTCAATATTCGTTTTTAATTCTTTATCTTAATATGAAAACAAAACTGCCCCGCTATACAGCAGAGCAATTTTGTTTTCGTGATTTAGTTTACCAATTAAATTCTGGAAACTTTTACCGCATTTTCTCCTTTTGGAGAATCAGCCTTTTCGAAAGATACCTTATCACCTTCTCTAAGCTCATCATAGCTTACGCCAACGAGCTCATTGCTGTGAAAGAATAAATCTTTCTCTTCGCCTTCTATTGCGATAAATCCGAATCCTTTATCAGTAAGTTTTTTGATTGTTCCTTCCATAATATAAAGATTAGATTAATTTATAACTGTTTTAAGAGTTCACCTAAAAAGATTCACCCTAAAGATTAGCGTCCTCAAGAAACTCGACTAATTTCGCTAGACAACTACACTTGTACAGAGATAATAGCACAGCTGTTAAAATTTGTCAAATTTTTTACCAAATTTGTCAACTCTTTTTACAAAAAACACTCGTAATAGTGTTTTTTAATAGAAAATCTATTTTTATTATTTTATTTACCCTAATAATCTAATGGCAATACCAATTATGGCTGCGATTAAACCTATAACCCAGAATCGCATCGTTACTTTATAGCTCGGCCAACCCTTTGCTTCAAAATGATAATGAATCGGTGAAGCAAGGAATAATTTTCGTTTTAAAAATTTCTTTGATAATTGTTGGAGTATTACTGAACCGGCTTCAACCACTAATAATATTCCGATAATCGGCAGTACAAGAACTGAATCAGTTAGAAAGGCAACAACAGTTAAAGCGGTGCAAAGTCCCATTGTTCCTGATTCACCCATATAGAATCTGGCAGGCGGAATATTAAACCAAAGAAATGCCAGCAGAGCTCCGGAAACTACCGCGCAAAAAGCAGCCAAATCAATCTGTCCTCTGAATAAGGCGATAATGGAATAAGCTCCGAATATAGTTGAAAAACTGCTGCCTGCCAATCCGTCTATGCCATCGATAACACCGCCAGCATAAACAGCCATCATTACTAATACGAAGAATGGAATATACCAAGCGCCCATTAAGAATTCTCCATTTCCTGGAATATGCAAGCTTGTCCATCCGAGTTTTGAATAAAACCACCAACCTCCGATGAGTCCAATTAAAAATACCGCTGCTAAACGATATCTCAAGCTTAACCCACCCCCGATATATTTCCCTTTTCCTCTCACTTGAAGCAGGTCGTCAATTAATCCGACGATTGAAGCTGCTACCATTGCGAATAATGGCAACCAGGTTTGGGAACGGCTTAAAAAATTTAATTTTTGAAGGAATGTGCCGTTGAATTCTGTTAAGATAAAGAAGATAATTGCCAGTATTGGCGGAATTGTCCAAATAAGAATTCCTCCTAAGCGGGGTGTTTTTACTTCTTGGTCACCGTGAAATTTTTTAAACACCGGCATTTCCTTGCCATCAATTGATTTTTCCCTGCCGGATTTTTTCCATAATTTATACTTATATAAATAGTGGGTCAGAATAGGAGTGGCTAGCATTGCCAGAATAAAAGAAATAGCTCCGAGTATAAGAATTTTTAAAACGCTGAAAACAAGTTCATCATTTTGTAAATTTTGAAGTATTGATATTCCTACCATATGAAAGCGGAATTTATCCAGTTAATGATATTTTCCATATCTTTGAACCTGTCGCTTGAACCAAGGACTATATTAATAACATGTCCCCCATTTTTCGGTTGAGGCATTATTACCAACAAACATTGTCCGGCAATAGGAGTTTGTCCTGTTTTTGCCCCAAAAGTATCTGGAAATTCTTTCAATAATTTATTAGTGCTTACTGCTTCGTGATGAAATTTCCCATTTGATAAAATTATATCATATTTTTGCTTTCTGGTAATCTCAAATATCTTTGCTATTTTAGGGTCCTTATCGGATTCTTGGATAATATGCCTGATGAGCATAGCAAAATCATTGGCAGTTGAATAATTATATCCTTCGCTCGGGAAATCAGGATCTAGCCCGATAGGGTCAACAAAATGAGTATATTTTAATCCGATATTTTCTACTTCTTCATTCATTAATTTAACAAATTGCCGTTCACCCATTACTTCAGCCAAAGCTCGGGCAGCATCATTGCTTGATTCAATGAGCATAGAGTGAAGCAATTGTTCTACTGTAAATTTTTCTCCTGCGCTAAATCCGCCTGCGCTTTCTTCAGTATCTACTGCGCTTTGAGAAATGACAACTTCTTGATTAAGATCGTAGTTTTTTAAAACAATATAGGCAGTAAGAAATTTAGTTAAGCTGGCAATAGGCATTATTTGTTCAGGGGACTTATCAAAAATAATGCGAGGGGTTCCAGAATCAGTTACTAAGCTTATGGCAGATTTGGCATTTAATCCTTCCAATTCTCCTATATTCCAATTTCTGAATGGTTTTAGATATGAATAATCTGTCGGCGCGTCAATTACGGCTGCAGTATACATATCTTTGGTTTTTTCCCAATAAACATATTCATTGGCGATTTTCCCAATAAAAAAACTTCCTAAAATCAGGATTAATAATATTACTCCAGCTAAAATATTTTTAGTTGAAGGAATGTTAAATTTAAACTTTCCTTTTATGTATTTAGTTTCTAATTTCATTTGTCTAATCCTTTTTTATAACCTTAATACCCAATTCTCTCAATTGATTATCAGAGACAAGAGATGGAGCATCCATTACTGCGGTAACTCCCGATGTTGCGGTTGGAAAAGCGACTGTTCCCCTGATGCTTTTTTTTTTTTTTTTTCTCTCATGAGTTCTTATAGAACCACCCATTACTTCCGCGCCATTTAATGCCAAGTCGTATTGCTTTGCCCTGAATCCCAAAAGTTCTTTTCTTCCTTTTACACTTCTTAAATCTTCAACACTCATTTCTTTGAATTTTTTAAGGTCCTCATCTGATAAAGAAGTGAAAGGATGATGAACTGCGTCAATTGAGCCGTCTTCTAACACTTCAAACATTGGAAAATCGGTTACCCAGCAAAAAGCCAATTCATCCCCTTCTTTGTTTTTTCTCATATCCGGCTTGTCGCTTTTATAGACTTTCATTGCGTCCGCATAAGTAATTCTTGGAAATGGTTTTTCTTGTATCTTTTTATTGAAAACTTTTTCTGCCAATTCTGTAATCATTTGTTCTATAAGAGTGAGAATATCTTCTTGTTCAACAAAACTCATTTCTATATCCACTTGGGTGTGTTCAAAAAGCCGGTCTGCCCTTAAATCCTCATCTCTAAAAACGTGAGGAAATTGAAAATATTTTTCAACTCCAGCCACCATTAAAAGCTGTTTGTATTGTTGGGGACTTTGTGGAAGAGCGTAAAAATTTCCTTTTTGTAACCTGGAAGGCACCAAGAAATCCCGGGCTCCTTCAGGAGTAGATTTTGTCATAACAGGAGTTTCAATTTCTAAAAATCCTCTATCGCTTAGAAAGTTTCTGATGAAAATAGCAGCTTTCTGGCGGGCAATCAGATTGTTTTTCATTCTTTCCCTTCTTAAATCAAGGTATCTATATTTAAGCCGTTTTTCTTCTTTAATCTGATAACCATCATCATCAATTGGAAAAGGCAGAGTTTTAGCTTCAGAGAATATGCTAATATCTTCAGCGCATAATTCAATCGTTCCAGTTTCAATGTTTTTGTTTTCCGTATTGCCTTCCCTGCTCTTTATTGTTCCAATTATATCAACAACCCATTCAGGCCTTAAATTTTTTGCTGTTTCCAAGATTTTGCTGTCTAAATTAGGCAAGAAAATTACTTGGAGAATTCCTGATTTATCTCTCAAATCAATAAAAATCAATTTACCGTGTGAGCGGTATGTTTGAATCCAACCCATTACTCTTACTTTTTCTCCTATATGTTTTGGTGTTTCCTCTATATATATTCTTTTCATATAATTGTGTTTTTAAACGATTATTAGCGATTATTTATTTTACACGAATCCCAAAAAAATTCCAGCTGATTATATTACCAATTTGACGTAATAATTAAAATATGCTATTATATTTAATAAGGAGGTGACGCGAATGAATCAGGGGCAGAAGTTGTGGGAACAAGAGCAGAAGGAGCGGAGGCGGCTCTTGTTCATTGTACTATCTGGACTTACCTTTGGAACGTTCCTCGCCCTTGGGGTCTGTTTCGAAACGGGATTCCTTCTTGAGAGACGACCCCTTGTCGGCGGCATCCTGCTGGGGATAGCAGCAGTTGTGTGTACTGTCTCCATCTGGAG
>JAPLYH010000051.1:0-6287 GCA_026395615.1 Candidatus Parcubacteria bacterium
CAGCAGGAGCGTCTTTGTATTTTTTAAAATAAGCAGAAAAAGCGCCAAAAATTATATCAGGTGGCATTTCGCCCTCTATCCCCTTTATATTTTTGTCTATGTGAGTTTTATAAATAATATCTTTCTGCAGATTACGGAAAGTAGCCCACAGATAAAGCCATTTCTCCGCATCAACAACTTTAAATCCCCTGCCTCCTGTTTCAATACAGCCAGAATTACGAGGAACCTTTAAGGCATTAAAAACTGTGCTCAAAGAAAATTTGTATTTTTGAGCTAATTCTTTTTGGGTAAATTCAAATCTTTTGTTTTCTATAGCCTGAAATAGAATTTCCCGCCAAATTATTTCTTTTTTGTTCATCGTTTCTAAAAAACAGTAAATTTTAAGCTTCGTTTCTATAATAGTAGAAACGAAAATAGCTGTCAAGGGCTTGGTCGGCTATTTCAGGCATATTCTTTTAGCATTTCCCAACTTATATGAAAAAATGGAGGCGTGTCAAATTTACTGATTTCTTCTGGTTTAATCCATTTAAAATCAGTATGTTCATAATCTAATTTTATTTTTGGCTTTTCTTTCAACTCAACCAAAACAGGAAAACGCAACCATAATCTATGAACACTATCATCTTTTATTTTATACGACTGACCAAATTTAATATCTATAATATTATCTTCTATAATATTTGTTTCTTCTTTTAACTCTTCCAAAACTTTTTCTCGAATCGGCTTAATTTCATCTAAATATCCTGCCACCACGCTCCATTTTCCTTTATAGGCATTTACTTTCTTGCTCCTTTTTAAAAGCAAAATTTCGCCCTGATGGCGGACGAAAATAATCAAAACAGGGGCGCTGATGGAATTAGTATAATCAATTCTTCCATCGGGAAACTTTGGTAAGTCCACGCCTAATTTTTTAATAATTTCAAAAATATATTCTTCTTTCATATAGAAATATCAATTCCAATTGGGCAATGGTCAGAACCCAGAACTCTATCAAGGATAAACGCGTGTTTAACTTTTTTGACCAATGGCTTGGAAACAAAACAATAATCTATTCTCCAGCCAAGATTGCGCTCACGAGCTTTAGCAAAATTTGACCACCAAGTATAATGCCCTGTTGTTTTATCAAATTTTCTGAAAGTATCTATAAATCCAAGCTTAATAATCTTGTCAATTTGCTGTCTTTCTTTCGGAGTGAACATAATATTATTTTTATTATCTTTCGGTCGAGCTAAGTCAATCTCCTGGTGAGCTATATTAAAATCGCCTACCAAAACTATTTTTTTATTCTTGAGTTTTTTTAGATATTTAAAAATATGACTATATACTTCCAATTTGTAGTCCAGATTTTCTTTTTGTCTTCCTCCATGGGGTAAATAAAAATTGATTAGTGTAAATTCTGGAAAATCTAATCGAGTCATTCTCGCCTCTTTATCAAATCTGTCTAAACCAATAATGATTGCTTCTTTAATTGGCTTCTGTTTTGTATAAATTGCTGTTCCGCTATAGCCGGGCTTCTTAGCTGGATTCAAAAAAAGATTATAACCGCTAATTTCTTTTAAAGCTTCTGGCAGTTCATTTTTCTGCGACCTAACTTCCTGCAGACAAACTATATCCGGCTTTGCGTCTTTGAACCAATTTAAAAAACCTTTTTTATAGCTCGCCCTTAAACCATTAACATTCCAAGAAAAAATCTTCATTTCAATTCACTGTTGGGGTCAGACCCCAACAATTTTTTAATCTGCTTTTTCACATTCCTCATTTCTAATTCTCTTTGGACAATCATCTGATACCATGACTCAAGTTCAGCAGCCCTTGTCTGAAGCACATCCCTGCTTTTCTGGAATTCCATTGCTTGTTCCTCTAATTCATCTCTACTTTTCTTTAATTGTTCTGTTTTCTCTCGCACTTTTCTTTTTAAAATTTCTTCTTTCTTTGATTCTTGAACAGAGTGCTTTATTAAGAAAAAACCGATGAAACAATACAGTAACAAAATAATAATACTGACAATTATTGCTGTGTCATTTTCAGCTGCAAAAATCTGGATAAAAGAAATAACCGCCATTCCAGAAACCAAAATAATAGTTAAAATAGTTCTCATAAACTAATTTATTTATTATATTATTTTACCAAAAAATAGCAAAACCGCCTATCTTGAAACAAAAAACGGCGAGATGCAATCACCCCAACCGTCTCAAATAAGTGTTAGCCCGACCCTAATAATTTCTACGCATCAGATTTAATTTCAATAACATCTCCATCTTGAACAATATATTCTTTTCCTTCTGTGCGAAGCAATCCCTTTTCCCTCGCCCCAGAAAAACCATTACAATCAAGCAGTTCTTTCCAATTAATAACCATCGCCTTGATAAAATGGGTTTCAAAATCAGTATGAATAGCTCCTCCTGCTTGGGGCGCCACAGAACCTCTTTTAAGTGTCCACCCGCGCGTTTCATCAGGCCCTGTTGTAAAAAACGAAATCAAATCAAGAAGCTTATAACACTCTCTTATTAATAAATCTAATTGAGTTTCTACTGGCAATCCAAATGACACTCTTTGTTCTGTATCAAAATCTGCTGCTTCAAGCTCAGTTAAAACATCAACTATTAAAAACGGCCAATTATTCTGTTCAAATGCTTTTACTGCTTCTACTGATACCTCACCATCTGTGCCGTTAAGCAAGAAAAATCTTTTTTTCATACTTAATAATTGATAACTATTAAGCATTTTTCTTTCCTCGTCGCTCCATTGTGTTTCTGTCAAAATTCCACCTTGATGTAATATTTTTTGAGCTTTCAAAATTGTGGACATTTCGCTTTCAAGATTCTTATCTTTTGCCTTGGCTTTTAATTCTTTTCCCAACGATTCAACTCTTTTGTCTATTGTTTCCAAGTCCTTAAGAATCATTTCCATATCTAAAATCTCTTTATCTTCTAAAACATCTATTTTTGACCTGGTGTTGATAATATCTTCCTTGCTAAAACAGCGAAGAACATAAACAATTGCATCAACTTCTCTGATGTTCGCTAAAAATTTATTGCCCAAACCTTCTCCCTGGCTCGCGCCTTTTACAAGCCCGGCAATATCAACAAACTCTACTGTGGTGTAAATTTTTTTGACAGACAAGGTTAGTTCCGCCAATTTATCTATCCTTTCATCCGGCACAGCAACAACGCCAATATTTGGATCTATTGTGCAAAAAGGATAATTGGCTCGGTCCACCTCTTTTTTAGTTATGGCTTGGAATAATGTTGACTTGCCAACATTGGGCAACCCGACAATCCCTATACTTAAAGACATTGTATTTAAAAATTTCTTATATAAATTATATTTTTACCCGATTCTTTCTATAATCTTTATGCCCTCTATAACGGCATCACAGATAAAATCCTCTAACGGTAAAAAATCCTCTTGGAGTTGTCCCTTCCTAAGACAAGAATTATAAAAGCGCTTTTTCTCCTGCTTTACAATAGCCGGCGGAAAATTATTACTCAATAACATTGCCGTCATAATTAATCTTCCTATCCTGCCATTTCCGTCAGAAAATGGATGAATCTGTTCAAAACGACTATGTATTTTAGCTACTTTAGATATGATATCACTATCTTTTCCATTGATATTTTTGATTAATTCCTTAATTAATTGAGGAACTTTTAAATAATTAACTGTTGGCACATATGCTCCGACAATCCGCACCGCGTGACCACGATACGAACCCGCATCGCTTTTTATGCCATTCATTAAATTACTATGAAGTTTTAAAATCAGGGCCTCATCTATTTTGTACGAGGATTGAGAAAAATAATTAAGCATAAAGCGTAACGCAGATTGATGATTCTTAACCTCTAAATGCTCAATAACATTCCTATTCGGTAGAGTAATATTATCAAATAAAATTGCTCCTGTTTCATCTTCGGTCAAGGTGCTGCCCTCTATTCTGTTCGTATTGTAAGTCAGGGAAAGTAAAAACTGATCATAAATATCGGGATTATTCATAATTATTGCCAAAATGCTTTTATGCGCTTTAGATTTATTCCGTATGATTTCTTTTTTCGCTTCTAACGGTTCATCGGGCACATTTCTCTGGCCAGTGTATTTAAAATATAGATTGTTTATATTTTTCTCTGCTGCTTTCCTTGGCGCTGATATGTTATTTATCCATCTATTAAAGGAAACAAAAGACACTCCAAGTTCTTTAGCCATTTTTTCTTGGGTTAATCCGGAAAGTCCTTTAATAATTTTTAATTTATCAACAATAGTCATATAGCGCCATATTATATAACTTTATAAAGTTTGTCAAATAAGCAACCTTTATAAAGTTATATTCTGAAAACAAAAATCGCCGCATAGCGACCATTTTCAAAACTAAACTTCTATTTTTGAAAAAAGATACGCTCCCAATACTAATATCAAACCAGTCAGGATGCTTAGAATTATAAGGTCGGTAGACATTCCAAAATGAGCGCTATTTATAAGCGAACCGCGCAATCCGTCAACCCCATAAGAAAGCGGGTTAAGGCTCGCGATAATGCTTAATGTTTTCGGCAATCCCTCTAATGGGAATAATGCTCCAGAAAGAAAGAACAGCGGCATTACTAAAAAATTCATAATAAGCTGGAATCCTTGCATATCTTTTAAAATAGATGCAATTGCCGTTCCTATTCCGGTAAAAAGCAAAGCTATGAGAAAGATAAAAATTAACGCCACCGGAAGAAGAAGTACATTTTGAAATCTAAAACCTAAAAGGAAGGAAAGAGCTAAAACCATAATTCCCTGAAAAGAAGCTACTGTAGCTCCGCCCAATGTTCTTCCAATCATAATTTTTAAACGAGAAGTAGGCGCAACTAATGTTTCTTTTAAAAAACCAAATTGTCTGTCCCAGATAATCTCTATGCCGGAAAAAAGCGCAGTGAAAATTATTCCCATAGCAATAATGCCAGGAGCTAAAAATTGAATATAATTGCCTCCACCTGCTTTCTGATAAATCGGATTCATGCCAAAACCTAAAGAAAAAAAAAAAAGAATCGGTTGGCCCAATGAGCCGATGATTCTCGCTTTAGAGCGAAAGTATCTTTTTAATTGTCTAAGCCAAAGAATATATATCGTCTGCATATTTTTTTATCTCATAAATCTTCTATGAGCTCTCATATGGTCAATGTGATTAGATTCTTCTTCCCGGATAGTAGTTCCTGTAAGCGCTAAGAATGCATCTTCTAAGGAAGCTGTATTCGTTTGTTGTTTTAATTCTGAAGGCGTTCCTCGGGCAACGATTTTCCCATGGTCAATAACAGCGACCTTTTGCGCAGCTTTTTCTGCTTCTTCCATATAATGAGTAGTAAAGAAAATCGTCATCCCCTCTTGTTTGTTCAAATCCTTAATATAATTCCAAATATGATTTCTTGTTTGCGGATCCAGCCCTAGTGTTGGTTCATCCAAAAATAATATTTTTGGATGATGAATCAATCCACGGGCAACCTCAAGACGTCTTTTCATCCCTCCGGAAAATTTCTTTACCAAATCATCTTTCCTATCCCATAATTCAACAAACTTTAGTAATTGTTCTATTCTTTCGCGACGAATCTTTTTAGGAACATGATAAATAACTCCATGAAATTCCATATTCTCATAAGCCGTCAGCTCATCATCTAAGCTTGGGTCCTGAAAAACAATACCAAAAGAACAACGGACTTGATATTTATCTTTAGTGACATCTTTCCCATTCAAAATTATTTTTCCACTGGTGGGGCGCAAAAGCGTGGTAAGGATTTTAATGGTAGTGGTTTTTCCTGCCCCATTGGGTCCTAAAAAAGCGAAAATCTCTCCTTTGCCAACAGTAAAGGAGATATCATCAACAGCGGTAAAACCATTAAATTTTTTTGTTAGATTAGAAACTTCAATCATATATATACAAATATGGAATCATTATAGTTAGATATAAATAAATCGTCAAACAAAATAGTTAGATATAAAACAACGGTCAATGGAACAAAAGATGCTTCTTAAGAGGAGCATCTTTTGTTGAGTAAAAAATATTCTATTCTTCCGCTTTATGGCATCCCCAACCAATACCTCTATGCCCAAAGTTCAAAAATTTCCCTAAATTAGCGCCGTTTTCCTGCTTCCATTTATCTACATCATCGCGGATCCCTTGCATTACTGCCTTTCTTTCCTCAAGAGAAAGATTATTCAATCCATCAATCCTGCCCTGTATTTCAGATCGTTTTGTCATAATTGCGCTTTTCTGCGCTTCTGTAATTTTACCGTCTAATACTGCTTTATTTAATTTGTCT
>JAPLYH010000051.1:6317-56564 GCA_026395615.1 Candidatus Parcubacteria bacterium
TATTTAATTTGTCTACGAATTTCTGTTCACGCTCCGTTTTCAAATCCATTCTATTTTCCGTAAACACTGCTTGTACTTCTTGAGGATTTAAATTAAATCTATCAGCTAATTTTTGTACTATAGCAGGAGTATTATCTGACCCATCTTCTGTCGCCGCAGAAACTACGTTGTATCCTATTAATCCTAATATAGTCACGGAAACTGTAACTATCACTAACAATGCGATTAATATAAGTCTAAATTTTTTATATTTCATATATCATTTATATTTAATTAATCATCATTGTGACCTTTATATTATTTAATACAACTTGATTAAAAATTTATTTCAACTATTAATCAATGGAACTTTATTGAGTAGGATTTACTGGATTTTGCGGTCTAACTTGTATTGAATTAGCCGTTACGCTGCCATCCTGATTTGCGGTACCATCAACTAAAATAGTTTTACTTATTGTCAAATCCTGAATTGTCCCAGCTACAGTTTTGCTAATATCTATACTATTTGAATAAAAAATTATCTTTGACCCACCATCTTGAAGTTTTATGGTAACGCTTTTATCATCCTGAGCAATAACTTCTCCTGATATAAAATTGGCAGTTCCTACTCTACTGCCTCTTGTCCCCGCAGCCATTCGTTGCTGGCGCTGTTCTGGCGTAAGATTTTGAAAATTTCCCAAGCCAAACCCAGTGGGACTCTTTCCTTGCCCATATTTCATCCCGCCATAAAACATTAATCCTCCAACCACAATAATTACTGCTATTGATATTATGATTATTATTTTATTTTGCATATATTTTTAAATTATTTTTAATTTTACTCGTACCTTAATGCTTCTATTGGATTAAGTGATGCTGCGCGCTTGGCGGGATAATATCCAAAAACAATTCCAATCGCTGCGGAAACTCCAAATGCCAATATTATTGAAAATAAAGAAAGACTCGTTGAAACGCCTGCAAATTGTTTAATAAAAAATGAAATAAACCACCCTAGAAAAATACCTAAAAAGCCTCCGAAAAAAGTAAGAACTATTGACTCTGCCAAAAACTGCCTGCTTATATCTTTCCTTTTTGCGCCAATTGCTTTACGGAGTCCGATTTCACGAGTGCGCTCAGTGACTGTCGTAAGCATCATATTCATAATCCCAATACCACCAACTATGAGAGAGATACCGGCAATAGAAGCAAGTAAAATAGTCATTGTATTCATCACCGTAGATGCGGTTTGCACAATATCCTGCTGGTTCAAAATTTGAAAATCTGCGAGTTGAGAATTTGATATATTATGCTTTTGTAATAACAAATCAGTTATCTGTTGCTGAACCGTTGACATACTATTTTTATCTGCTGCCTCAACACTGATAGTTGTTAAATAATCATCCCCCGCAAGAAATCGTTGAGCTGTTGAAAGAGGAACAAATACAATATCATCTTGACTGCCAAATCCTGTGCCACCTTTAGACGTCGTAACTCCTATTACTTTAAAATCAACCTTATTAATACGTATCGTCTGGCCAATAGGATTTACTCCCTCGCCAAAAAGATCATCTCTGACAGTTGGGCCAAGGACTACTACTTTTGATAAACTACGAACATTCTGCTCAGAGATAAAAGAACCAGTATCTATTTGAACATTCCTCACTTGAAGGTAATCTGCCACAGTCCCGACTACCTGCGTATTTGTATTATTTCCTTTAGCAGTTATCTGATACCTTCTAGATGTTTCTGGGGCAACGGCCTTAATGAGAGAGATATTCTGTTGAATCCCTTCCGCATCTGCTTGAGTTAATGTCTGGGCGGAACCACGACCAGCACTTACCTGAATACCAGTTCCTCGCTGAGCGCCAGGCATAATCAATATCAAATTAGATCCAATAGATTCAATACTTGATTCTATTGAGTTTTGAGCACCCTGTCCTATAGAAATCATTGCAATAACAGAGCCAATTCCTATGACTATGCCTAAAATCGTAAGTCCTGATCTGGCTTTATTAACGCTTATCGCTGCAAAAGTTTCCTGTAAAATATCTTTTACATTCATAATTCATTATTCACTATAATTAACAACTCTACTCTTGATATTTTTCTCATCTTCTATAATTTCTCCATCTAAAATATGAATAATACGATTAGCATGCTCTGCCACATAGCGCTCATGAGTAATAAGAACAATCGTACGACTATATTCTTTATTTAATCTTTGGAAAGTATCTAATACTATCTCTCCTGTTTTAGTATCAAGATTTCCAGTTGGTTCATCCGCCAAAATGACTGAAGGATTATTAACTAAAGCTCTGGCAATGGCGACTCTCTGCATCTGACCTCCGGAAAGTTGATTTGAGAGATGTTTCCATCTATCTTCCGAAAGTCCCGCAGAAATAAGAGATGCCCTCGCTCTCTCTTCCCGCTCTTTAGCGGGTACTCCCGCATACATTAAAGGAAGCTCTACATTTCGCAATACAGTTGTTCTTGGAAGCAAATTATATGACTGAAAAACGAATCCGATTTTATCTCTTCTTATGTCGGCCAAGTCATTATCAGTCATACTGGAAACATCTTTATTATTAAAAAAATATTCACCCTTGGTAGGAGAATCAAGGGCTCCCAAAATATGCATCAAAGTTGATTTTCCTGAACCAGAAGGTCCCATAATGGCAACAAATTCTCCATCATTAATCTTAAAAGAAATTCCCTTAAGCACGATGGTTTCTGTATTGCCATTTTTATAAACCTTAGTAATGTTTTTACATTCAATCATAACTTTGATTCACTAATATTTTTATTTTCCAAAAAATTACCGTTCACCGCCAAGGCCAGGCATTCGGAAACTACTACTTTGTGACTGTGTTTGTGCTGTGCTATTAGCGCTGATAGTTTGGGAAACCACCTGCTCACCTTCTTGGAGCCCATTTAAAATTTCAGTAAAAGAATCATTAGATAAGCCGATCTGAACCGATTGCTGTTGAGGAGAATTTTTTGAAACTACTCCCGAACTACTTTTTGCTATTTGGGATATATTATTTTTATCCAAAGGCAATATCTCTACGTAACTTATATCCCCCGATGATTTTACTGCTGAATTCGGAACCATTAATACATCTTGCCTTACATCTGTGATGACCGCGGCAGAAACACTCATACCAGGCCTTACTCTGTCATCTTGTGTATCAAAACCTATTTTAACGCCATACGATACCACTCCCTGAGAAATAGTTCCGAGAGTATCTACTTCCAATACTTCGCCAGTTATACTTAAACCATCAATTGCGTCAAAGGTAAGTGTCGCTTTTTGCCCGACCTTAATTTTCGCAATATCAACCTCATTGAGGGAAATTTCAGCTATTTTTTGCTTACTGATTAAGGTCGCAACAACTGCGCCGGAA
Organism: Candidatus Parcubacteria bacterium; assembly: GCA_026395615.1. Taxonomy (GTDB): domain Bacteria; phylum Patescibacteriota; class Minisyncoccia; order Minisyncoccales; family PEYH01; genus PEYH01. Next base: position 9,701 of record JAPLYH010000051.1, read on the forward strand.
GACACTGGTTCTCCTTTTTTAAAATTGATTTCTGCTACAATACCCTCAAAAGGCGCATAAGTGAAATAATCACTCAATTTTTCTTTGGCGTCTAATAAAGTATTCTCTCTCTGTTTAATCGCCAACTCTTGCGTTCTAATATCAAGAGCATCAGCGCCTGCCTTTAAGTTAGCAAGCGATTCTGTTTTTTCAGCGATTGTCCTGTCAGTAGAGATTATGGCTTCTTTATCATTTTCTATATTTGTTTTATAGGTAAGTAAATTAGATAAATGAGAATTGGTTTTGGAAGTATAGGTATTGAGATTAGATAAATGGGTATCTGCTATGGCCTGAGGATTTAATCCGCGTTCAGTAAGCTTATCTTTATAAAACTGAATTAAATTATTAGCGCTCTTCACTGTTTCGGCAACATCTCTTGTTGTTTCGTAAGTTTGGCTTATCAACGACCCTATGACGGCCGTATCAGAAGTCCTGCTTGCAGATTTATAATCTGTAAAATTTTGGTTGTAGGAATCTCTGGCAACTTGATATTTAGAATCAGAATCACTGCTATACTCTAATGACTTATCATCATATTGTTTAACACTATCTCCATAATAATTAACGTTAGATTGGGTCCCGGAAAAATTATTTCCAAATAATATGCTTTGAAGACCTGTCATAATTGTTGGCAAATCTAAAAAAGTACTGGCCACTTCATTAAATCCGTCATCATACGCTTTATTAAGATTATCTTCAGCATTTCTTTTTGATTCTTCGGCTTGAGCCAGAGAGTTTTCCGCCTGAAGAATTGAAAGATTATCCGCTGGTTGTTGTAATTTTTCTAAAGATAACTTCGCGCTCTCCAAGTTTGCCTCCGCATCCCTAACTGACTTTTGGGCAACTTTTTCATCTAATTGTAATAGTAATGTCTTCGCCTTTACTTCTTGACCATTTATTACTCCAACATATACCGCATCACCGGAAGCATTGGCTTTTAAATCGACCTGATTTGAAGCAGATACCTGTCCGCTTCCAGAAACAGATGCAATTAAAGTTCCTTTTTCCACTGCTGCTAAAACATATTTTGTCTGATTATTATTTTTGCCACCAGCTGCTCTAATTGTAAAAAAAGCTATTAAAATAATTGCCAATATAATGATACCGGCAATTAGTTTGTGCCTGGTCGCCCACTTAGATAATTTGTATAAAAAACTTTTAATCTTAGAAAATATTTTCATAAATAAATTATTAAATATTAAAATATCAAAAAAGGATATTCATATTAAATATCCCCACAATATATTACTACAATAAAAACCGATTTTTATTTCCTTAAAACAAAATCACTATTTCAAATGCGGTTGCGACTTTGGTTCCTTGCGCCCATCAAATTGCGGAAAAAAAGATTCTCTCTCTTCTTCTATTTGGCGAATACCAAAAGCACTAATAGATGAATCGCTTTCATCTCCCACAACCATAATCAAATCACCTTCTGACATTTCTTCATTTCTCTGTAAAATAGTTTCTGGTGAAATAATTATTGTAAAAACTTCTCCTTTCTCATTTTTCATTATTATTTCTTCATCAGAAATAGTGGATATTTCTCCAATATGGATATTCGGAGAAGATTGCATAATATGTGCCCGATAAAAAGGCTCTACAATGGGCATATTTCCCTCTGTTACTCCTCTAAATAATTGAGGGTGCATAGGTGTTAACGAAACTATAAAGCCCACCAATAATACAAACACAATTATTCCTAAAATAGAATAAACTAATGGTTTTTTATAAACCCAAGAAAATTTCTCGGCTAAAAACTCTAATATTACTACTAAGACGAGTATAAAAACCAATAAAAACCACGGGAACCCTGCGAAGAAAATTCCTATACCCCGAGGGCCAAAACCAATTGTATGCCAAAGCCCGGTAGCGTGCATTTTAAACATTATAAAACTAAAAATCAGCGCTCCTAGACAGAAAAATAAAATAATTCCTAATATAAAAAGCGCGGTCTTAAATAAAAACAAAACTTTCGGTGTCATATGTACCTCTTTGTCTTTTATTCTTTTCAAAATCTGCTCCTTTATATTGTTTTTCAGAGAATTATTGTCCATATATTTTATTATAAATGGATTTTAATTTTTCTTTTCCCCTATTTAAACGGACGCCTACTGTTGGGATTGGCAAATGTAAAATATCTGCAATCTCTCTATAACTTAACTCTTCCAAGTAATAAAGAATAATCGGCTCTCGGTATTTTGGCTCCAGTTCGTTCAGGCATTTATCAATTATTTCTTGCATTTCCTGACGATTTAATTCCTTATCCGTCTCGTTGTCATGAATATGAACGATATGCGGAAAAAAGGTGTCAAAATCGAAGGAAGAAAAAAACTTCCTTTTTCGCAAATGATTAACTAACTCATTATGAGCGATTCTGTAGAGCCACGAAGAAAATTTCCTTTTAACATCAAAACTTTGAATATTAGTATATGCCTTTATAAAAATGCCTTGAATAATATCATCAGTATCTTCTTTATTGGAAAGAAATTTTCGGGCGTAACGCCTGATTTTATCCTCGTATCTTTCAATCAAAATGCCAAAATAATCAGCCTTGCCTGATTGAATCAGATATACAATTTCTTCATCGCTTTGCTCCGACATAAAGTATTATCTAATAACTAATACAATTATTATACCTTTTTATTCCAAAATAATTATCCTGACATATCTCCAGCGATTATATTGGTCTTTAAAAAACTCAAAATTTTTATAACCTTCTTTTTTTAACAACCTGTTTATCTCTGGTTTTTGGAAGGAATCAAATTCAAGATAAACTTTTCCATTCGGCTTTAAATAATTCTTCGCTTGTTTTAAAAATCTTTTTATATACAATAAACCATCTTTGCTTGCAAAAAGGGCATTTCGGGGCTCGTATTTTAAAACTGACTCTTGTGCTTTCTTTTTACGCCCTTTAGCTATATATGGAGGGTTGACCAATACAAAATCGTATTTCTTTTTAATATTTTTAAAAATATCTGTTTGAATAACTGCCGATTTTCTTTTATCTAATTTATTGAGCCGAAGATTAAACCTAATCTGCCATAAAAAATCTTTATCAATCTCACCAAAATCAACCCGTGCATTAGGGACATTCTTAAGAACAGCAATTCCAATCGCCCCGCTTCCAGAAAACAAATCTAAACATTCTCGTTCATTTTTTCGTTTTTTTATCTCTTCAATCGCTTTTTCTACCCAATATTCTGTCTCTGGCCTGGGAATTAATGGTTTTTTCTTTAAATCAATTTTAGTCCCCAAAAACTCTGCAAAACCAATAAGATAATCCAATGGTTCTCCCCTTTTTAATTTTTCAATATCTGTCTTGGCTCTAGCGGTTAGCTTGCCTTGATATTTCTCTTTTAAAAGCCAATTAATTTGTTTTTCAAAGAATTCCTGTGATTTATTCATTTTTAAAAACTTTGGCAATTAAATAAAATAAATAAAATTCTCTGCTATATTTTCTTACTGCGCTCGGACGAAATGATTTAACAGAAATAAATAATGTTTTTATTTCTTTTAAAAACTCCGCTGTCCCCTCTCCTTCAAATATTTTGCAAATAAAAATTCCTCTTGGTTTGAGTGACTGTTTGACAATATCCAAGGCGGCTTTCCCCAGCTCTAATGATTTCGCCACATCTACGAAATGGACACCCGAGGTTCCTGGCGCTGCGTCAGAAACTATCATATCAAATTTCTCTTCAAAATTATTCACAAGTTCCTTGATATCGCCCTTTATAAACTTCATATTTTCTTTAAGAGGAATTTTTAAATCAACTATATCAACACCGATTACTTTGCCCTTTCTGCCTACTTTTTCGCTAAGATAAATCATCCAGGAGCCAGGCGCGCATCCAATGTCTAAAATAAAATCACCTGGCTTAACAAGCCGGTATTTTTTATTTATCTCCTGTAGTTTATAAACTGACCGAGCTGGATAATTTTCCTCTTTAGCTTTTTTAAAATAAGAATCTTGTCTTGTATCTTTTTGTCTCTTCATTTGTTTTTTCTCTTATATTCAATATATTTTTTAATAGTCTCTCTAAAGGGTTTGGCTAAATCCATTTTAAATCCCTCTTCTGGGGTTACCCAGACATAATCAATAATTTCTTCGTTATCTAATTTTATATCATCGCTATTTTCTGATTTACATAAAAAGGCGAAAAAAATAACATGACCTGGTCGAAAAAATTCTTTTGAGTTTATAACCTCATTAAATGAGATTATTGTAATCGGCTCTACTTTTAAACCCACCTCCTCTAGGGCTTCTCTTTTAACGGTATTTATCATTTTCTCTCCTGCCTCAATATGACCTCCTGGCATCACCCACTTATTAAACCATTTTGGAGATTTAACTAAAAGAAGCTTGTCTTCTTTGTCTTCTATTACAATTAGCACAACTATTTCAATTCCCTTGGGAAATTTATTATTTGTAGACATATTTTATATCTTAGATGAAAGTATTATCACTTTACTTCTTATGAATTTATTTTTTATTAATTTTTTAACAATAAACAATATAACCTTAACCGCTGTTTTGTTGTGTTTTAATAAAGTTAAAGCGCTCTCTTGCATCTTTTTCACTTTTACCATTTTTTTCAATTCCTTCAAATTATAATCAGGGTTGATAATCTTATAAGCAATTTCTTTGCCAGAAAGTATAGCTGCGTAAATTCCTTCTCCAGTCACTCCATTTGCCAAACCAGCGGCATCACCGGCTAAAAAAAATATTACCAAACTCAACTCCCTGATAATCATAATTTATTAAAGCAGATTCAAATTTATATTTTTTAACATCAATTCCGCGCTCTTGGCACCAATTATCAAATTCAACTTTTACATTATCGCTTTTGCTGAATTTTGGATTAATTCCTACTCCAACTGAAGCAATCTCTCCTCTGGGAAAAATCCAAGCATAAGTCGGGCCAAATTTTTTATAATCAAAAAATACTTCCAGCTCGTCAAATTTTGAATCAGTAACAAGATAATGCATTCCTGCCCCGACTTTTTCAAATTTCAGACCAAGAAATCTTCTGACAATAGAATTGCTTCCATCTGCGCCAATAAGATGTTTATAAAATAATCTTTGCCCGTTTCTTAAAAAAACGCTTTGTTTATCTATTTTTACAACTTCTGAATTAAACTCAATTATTGCTCCTGCTTTTTGTGCTTCTTCCAACTGCCATTTTCCAATATCTTTCCTGTCGCAAGTCCAAATCCATGGGGTATTAAATTCAAATTTTGTGCAATGACCGTCTAAATGAAGATTCGCAGATTTAAACTCTTTTGTTATTACGCTGTCCGGCACTCTAATCTTTTTAAAATCTTTAAGAGTAAGTCCTCCTGCACAGGGTTTATCTCCGGCTATACTATTTTTCTCAAGTATTAAAACTTTTTTATTGCGAGATGCCAAAACCTTTCCAGCAGTAAGCCCGGCTGGTCCAGCTCCGATTATTATTACGTCGTAAACATTTCCTGTTTCCATATTGATTTATTCTATCAAAAAAACATCAATTAAACTAATCGTAATACTTGTAGGAAACAAAGGGCGCCTCCTACTATTCCAACTAGAAGAGAAAGCGCCCGACTACTGCTTGTCTGAACCAACCATCTCGGCTTCAAGCGCAGCTATGAGCTCGCCGCCTCGTTGTAGTAAGGCCTTGAGTTCTCCCGCCATAGCGCTTATTCGCTCTTGCCGAGTAGTTGTCGCCGGCTTCTTTGTTCTGATCCGACCGGAAACTGGTCTAGGCACTGGGACATCTCTTAGCCAGTGAAGCTTAGACAGCCCTTCACACTTCTCCTGTGGAACCAACCAGCCCCAATACTTAAACCATGCGTACTGAGCACAACCGACTCTTACGCTACCGAACTTCTTAATCAATACTCCGCTCGCTCCGCTCACCAGCCATCCTTCTCCTTCAGGATGTTTTTCCTGCGCTGCAGCACGAAGCGCGGCATATGCTTCGCAACGATTCCCTGGTAATCCAGCTGGGAAATCTATTGCTTCTCCTCCACTCCTCGCTCCCACCTGTTTACCAGCTGCCTTAGGCACCGGAACGACTCTCAACCAGTAGGTTCTTGCTCCGCCACCCTGTTCCTTCCTACCCTCTTCTGTAGTAAGCCAACCAGCACTTCTCAATCGCATGAAAAGCTTACTAGCTATTCGTTTTCCGAATCGTTCGCGCAAAACTCCGCTTGCCCTGCACACCAACCATCCTCCTTCAGGATGTTCTTCTTTTGCAGCAGCAAGAAGTATTGCATACGCCTCACGGTATTTCTCTGGTAGGTCAATAGGAGAATCCTTTACTTCTCCTATATCTCTTGGTTCCGTTCTTGGTTCCGTTCTTGGTTCCGTTCTTGGTTCCGTTCTTGGTTCCGTTCTTGGTTCCGTTCTTGGTTCCGCCCGCTTACCAGCTGTCTTAGATACTGGAACGTCCCTAAGCCAGTGGTCTTTACCTCTGCTTCCTTCTGCGTTCTTTGTTTCTTCTGAGGTCAACCAACCATTTCCCTTAAACCAGGCATAGTAGGTTGAAAACCCTTTACGGCCAAACTTACCAACCAAAACGCCCAATGCTCTTGGTACTATCCATCCCCCTTCGGGATGTTTTCCTTGCGCTGCGGCACGAAGTGCGGCATATGCTTCACGGTATTTCTCCGGCAGACCAGCAGGAAAGTCACCTTCAATCGGATGAATCGACTGCCGTTGAACCACCGGAGTGATTGGTGAAACAGCTGGTGTTGTTGGTTTCTTGACAGCAAGAGCAGCCAGCTTACGTGGTAGAGCCAACTCTGGCATCTTTTCTGCTGTCGCTCGTGCCGAAGGTTGCAACCCAATTCCACTCAATTCTCGTAGTGATCTCTCTTGATGTAACGTCTCTATTCCCCTTGAACAAAGATGAGTTCCTCTGCCAGCAGGCCTCCTCTTAGCATTGACTGCTTCTCCTTCTCTTCTCCTCGGTCGTTCCGCATCGTCTGCGAATAGATTCACATTCGGTCTGTCTTGCCAAAGCCATCCAGTATCGCCTCTGATTCTTGCTGCTCTTGAGTGAATCTGGTAGGCCTCTTTGACCTCGGAAAGACTGACCGTAGGATGTTGATCTACTACTGCCGCCAACAAAGAATTCAGTGAAGCGTGGCTAATGCCGTCGCCCTTTACCCCGAGGATTAGCTGTTTGAATGACTCATAGCCATCCAACTTAACTATCCCCACTCCCGTTCCGTTTCCCATTTTACATCCCTCCTCTCGTTCTTGAGATTTGCTCTTGGCTTGCCGTTGATTCAGACATAAATTGGCAAAGAGCAAAAGAACATATTTTGAATTTAGTATTATTATGTCTAAGTGTCAACGATTAAAACATTTCACTAATAAAAATTATCATTAAAATATTTATGTTCTCGACTTAAAAACCCTCGTGAACAGAGGGTTTTTAGTATCATTTGCGGGGCTAGGATTCGAACCTAGAATAGTCGCCTTCAAAGGGCGATGTCCTACCGTTAGACGACCCCGCAGAGTTAATCACTAATCATTTATCATTAATCGCCGATTATTTCAAGGATTGCCAATTCTAATGGCAATTGGGGAATCGGAGAATATTTAATCTTATTTTGTGCTTCTAAAAATAATTTAAGCGCCTTCCTTATTTCAGGCTCCTTGAATTTTAAAGATTGTTCTTTTAGTTCTTTCTTCACTTCTTCGGTCAAATTACGAAAAATCGGATTTTCCAAATCAGGGCTTATTTTAAAAATCAACGCTTGACGCAAATATTCAACAATCGCTTTTACTAATTCCGAAGGATCCAGTCCTTTCTCAATTATTTCATTCAAAAAATCAACCGCCTTTCCCGCATTTTTTTGAAAAATCAAATCAATTAACTTGGTTATCAAGCTTATATCAATTATGCCTAATAATGTTTTCACATCTTCTTCTAAAATTTCTTTTTTATCGTCTTTATCAGAAACCTTGCTAAAACTTAAAACTTGGTCAAGTAAAACCTCGGCATTTCTGACTGCCCCATCCGCATTCATAACTATAAGCTCTAACGCGGATTTTTCTATTTTTATTTTCTCTTTTTTAACGATTGCTTCCAATTTGCTCATTATCTCTGACGCTGAAAGTTTTTTAAAATCAAACCTCTGACATCTTGAGCTGATTGTGGAAATCATTTTATGGGCTTCCGTGGTGGCTAGTATAAATACCGCAAATGAAGGCGGCTCTTCAAGCATCTTAAGTAAAGCGTTAGCCGCATCTTTTGAAAGCTGATGACTTTCATCAATAATAAAAACCTTATATTTCATCCGCGTTGGAGAAAATCTAATTCCCTCTTTCAATTCCCTGATATCATCTATTCCTCTGTTTGAAGCAGCGTCAATCTCCACCAAATCAATCGCCCTTCCGCTATTTATTTCCATACAGGACTGACATTTATTACAGGGCTCAAAGCCCTGAAGATTTTCACAATTTATGGCTTTCGCCAATAACCGAGCAACTGTTGTTTTCCCTGAACCCTTTGGACCGGAAAACAAATAACAATGAGATAAAGAATCGTTTTTTATCTCATTAGTTATCGTTCTTATTACATGTTCCTGACCTACCATCTCTGAAAAGCTTTTCGGTCTATATTTGCGATATAAAACTAAATTAACCATAATCCTTTATTTGGAAATTAATAAAACAAACAGGTAAATAGTAGCGAATTTTGCAATTTCTGTGCCAATTTTTTTAATTTCTGGCCACGCTTCCAGGTTCTTCCTATATTTAATAGTTCCAAATACTCCGATAACACCCGCAGCAACAATTATCCACTGATAAGTATTATTGAATATGATAACAGAAAATAAACTTGTCAAGAATAATAGCGCGAAACTTACCGTAAGCAAATAGAAAATTTTATTCTTCAATAATTTATAACTAACATCTTGATCTGCAATAGAGTGAACTAATTCTGCACACATTGAAGCAATAAAAAGAACAATAATACTCATCCAATTAACAGACGCTGCAAATGCCCAATAAACGATCATTGAGCATATAACAGATAAATAAACATTTTTAAACAATCCTATATTTTTCAATTTCAGATTGTAAAGAGCAATTAAAACCGTGAATATTAACGCAAAAATTAAATTATATCCGATAGTAAGACATAGGCCTAATAGAATCAGCATAAAAGTTAATCCTTGTAAGGATTTATGGGACAAAGACATATTTCTGTCTTTATCTATCCAGTCATTCATCAAAAGCAGGCCTATTGTTATAAACATCCACCCAGTAATGGGCTTGAGAATATAAAGAAAGTTGGCATTAGAATCAATTAAGGCGAATAAAATCGGAATCAAAACAGTAGAGAGATATTCTAATCTATACAAAGTATCTCCGTGATATTCTTTGAGCATTTTATTTTATTTCTTAAATACAAAGAATTTATAACCCAAGAAATTCCACATAAAGCCAACCAAAACTCCGATAAACGGCGCGATTATTCCTGCCAGAACATTACTGGAAACTCCGGCGCTTGAACCAACCATACGGACAATTAATGAAGCGATTCCAACATTAAGCAGAGCGCCAACTCCTGTAATGAGATAAAATCCAGCAAACTCTTTTCCTTTTACTTTACCGCCTTTTTCAAATGTCCAAGATTTATTCCAAAAATAACTGTTAGTGGCAGCGAATGAGAATGATATAAATTTAAAAAATGCGTACAAAGCGATTGTCTGTCCGGCATCTATCTTGCTTACCCATAAAAGAAAACCCAGCACTCCAAAATCAATAAAAGTATTTAGGGCACCAACAAGAACAAATCTTGCAAGCTGCCAGATAACCTTAATCTTTTTTGCGAGTTTATCCACTATAAACAATCCTGCTAAGATTATAAATGGCAAAATAATCGGCAATAGGAAAAAATAACCAAACTTAAATCCTTGCCATTTGCTTAAAATATCATGCTCAAGATTTTTAATTGTTGGCAATGCCAAAAGTCCTATTAAAAAACCGATTATCGCACCTAATTTAATATCTCTTTTTGTCATAATAAAAGATTAATGATTACTTAATATTATCAGAAACCCTATTTATTGCCAAGCTAGAAATTACGCGGCCGGGGAGCGTGGGACAGAAATGGAATTTTATGGTCTAATATATCACTCATATATCGAGCAGATATCTTAATACCATAACATATCACAACAAGTTTGAGTAAAAACCAGAAATGTTCACTACGATGCCGGGTGGCGTAATTTTTGGAGATTTTTGAAAGAAAGGATATGGATATAAAAGTTTGAGTAAAAAGCGGAAATATATTAGAATAAACTAATAACGAAAACAAATAATAATAAGAATGATTAAAGTATATAATTCCCTAAGCAAAAAAGAAGAGATATTTAAACCCTTAAAAGATAAAAAGGTTGCTTTTTATGTATGCGGGCCAACTGTTTACGGTCCCGGACATATTGGGCATGCGCGAACATATATTGCCTTTGATATCATCAGAAGATATTTGGAGTATAAGGGCTATGATGTGAGATACGCGATGAATATAACCGATATTCATGATGATATTATCACGGCAGCTCAAATGCAAAAAACCGATATTTTCACTTTAGGAAATAAGTACACAAAAATGTTTTTACATGACCAAAATAATTTGGGTATTAAAAAGGCAAATTTTTATCCAAGGGTAACAGAAAACATAAAAGAGATTATAAAATTCATTCAAGAACTGGAAGAAAAAGGGTTTGCTTACGAAAAAGATGATTCTGTATATTTTGACGTTTCAAAATTCAAGGACTATGGAAAACTCTCCGGAATTAAAATCAAAAAAGCAAAAACCGGGACAAGAGTAGAAACAGACAAATACGAGAGAAAAGAAGCCATTGATTTTGTTTTGTGGAAGAAAGCAAAACCAGGCGAACCATTTTGGGAAAGCCCTTGGGGACAAGGCAGGCCAGGCTGGCATATTGAATGCTCGGTAATGATTAAAAAACATTTAGGAGAACAAATAGATATCCACGCTGGAGCAATAGATTTATTATTTCCCCATCATGAAAATGAAATCGCCCAAACAGAAGCGATTGCCAAGAAAAAACCATTTGTAAAATATTGGCTGCATGGCGGACTTTTAATGATAAATGGACAAAAGATGTCCAAGTCGCTTGGCAATTTTATAACCATAGAACAAGTATTAGAAAAATGGGATTCAAGAGTTATAAGAATGTTTGTCGCTTCAAGCCATTATCAAAGCAAATTGAATTGGTCGGAAAGAAATCTCTTACAGGCTAAGAAAAATCTGGAGAAAATAGAAGAATTTATAGAAAAACTCAAAACGCAAAACGTAAAAGGTAAAACAACAACAAACTCAAAACAGATTGAATCCTTGATAAGAAAATCAAAGAAAGAATTTGAAGTGGCAATGGATGATAATTTTAATACTCCTGAAGCGCTGGCCGTATTGTTTGAAATGATGAAAAGTATAAATCCCCTACTTGATAAAAATAAAATTGATAAAAAACAGGCAAAAGATATACTGGAGTTCTTAAAAAATATTGATAAAATTTTTAATTTCATTTTCCCTGGTAAAAAAGAAGCAATTCCTGAACAAATAAAAGAATTAGTAAAAAAGAGGGAAAAGTCAAGAAAAGATAAACAATGGCAAAAAGCAGATGAGATTAGAAAACAAATTGAACAACTGGGGTTTAATATAAAAGATACGGCCAACGGAACGGAAGTGAAAAAGAGATAGAATTATTATCCACAGGGCAAAAATGACCGCGCAAAGCGGTCATTTTTGCCCCTCTTGCCAAAAATTGGAATTTGGCTAGAATGGAGATAATGGCTGATTACTCAAAAAACAACCAAACTCTGCCCGATAAAACTCCTCCTCAAAACATTGAGGCTGAGAAATCTTTGCTCGGTAGCTTAATGATCGATAGAAATGCGATTATAAAAGTCGTGGATTTTTTACAACCACGCGATTTTTATAAAAACCAACATCAAACAATATACGAATCAATACACGATCTTTTCGACAGAAATCAAGTAATTGATTTCCTATCTTTATCCTCCCGATTACAAGAAAAAGGCAAATTAGAGTCAATTGGCGGAAAATCATATCTTACAGAACTCATCAACTCTGTGCCTAATGCAATGCATGTTTTGGATTATGCAAAAATTGTCCAGAAAAAAAGAATTTTAAGAGATCTTATCCAAACTTCTTATGAAATCGGCAGCATGGGATTCAATGAAGAAGAAGATATTGACATCTTATTAGACAGAGCAGAAAGTCAGATATTCAACATCGCCCAACGCTCGATGTCCCAACAATTCATTCCGATTAAAAGCGAATTAGAAGGCGCTTTTGAAAGAATAGATAATCTTTCAAAACATAAGGGCACGCCACGAGGAGTGCCGACAGGATTTGTTGACTTGGATAAAATACTTTCCGGCCTTCAAAAATCCGACTTGATTATTCTGGCTGCCCGCCCATCAATCGGTAAAAGCGGATTGGCTCTGGATATTGCCCGCCACATTGGAGTAAACGAGAAAAAACCAGTCGGAGTTTTTAGCTTGGAAATGTCTAAAGACCAAGTAATTGACCGTTTTATTGCCAGTCAATCAAATGTTGACCTTTGGAAATTAAGAACAGGTCATCTTTCCGGAGACGGACCTGATAATGATTTTGAAAGAATCCAGCACGCTCTTGGAGTATTATCAGAAGCTCCCATATTTATAGATGACACTGCTGGGCTTAATATTCTGCAGATGAGAGCAATGGCGAGAAGATTGCAAGTTCAACATGGATTATCTCTGTTAATAGTTGATTATCTTCAATTAATGGAACCTCGATCTGCTAATATGCAAATGGTTCAACAAATGACAGAAATATCCCGTTCGCTTAAGGGATTGGCAAAAGAATTGGAAGTTCCTGTTCTTGCTCTGTCCCAACTTTCAAGAGCAGTGGAACAAAGAACTCCATCAATACCAAAATTATCCGACCTCCGCGAAACAGGAGCTTTGGAACAGGATGCTGATGTTGTTTTATTCATTTACCGCGAAGATAAATACAGACAAGACACTGCCAGAAAAAATATTGCTGATATCTTGATTGCAAAACACAGAAACGGCCCTGTTGGCAAGGCCGAGTTGTATTTTGACGAACCTCGAGCAAGTTTCCGAAATCTAGAAAAAAGAGAATTTGAAGATCCGGGAAATATTGAACTGGAAGATATTCTTTCTTAATCTTCTGTCTACACTTCCGGAATCTCTTTGATTTCAACTAAAGTATAAAACTGGCGATGTCCTTTTGTAAGCTTATATCTCTTCTTCGGGCTATATTTAAAGGCGATAACTTTCTTGCCTTTTTTTGTTTCCAAAACCTTTGCCTGGACTGTGGCATTTTTCACAAAAGGAGTGCCAATGCTTAATTTTTTATTTCTTTCCAATAATAAAACCTCATCAAAGATAACTTCTTCGTTATCCTTTTTATCTAATTTCTCTATTTTTATTTTATCGCCGGGTTTAACAAGATACTGTTTCCCGCCGGTCTTGATTACTGCCAACATATTTTATTAATCATTAATTATTAATCATTTATCATTTATCATTATCTTCAGCTGGTAATTGTTTTTCTTCCGGCGAATTGTCTAATAATCTCTCTACCCTATCGCCGAATAAAGAAAGCCGTTTTTCCGAATTATCATAAGATGATAAAGCATTTTTTAAGTGGCTTCCTAATTTCCTGAAATCATCCATTATCTTTTTGCCATCTTGCTGGACTTTTGTCAATCGTTTTAAGATATCTTGGGTCTTTTTTGTTATTTGAACATCTTTATACCAATGATTCACAGCAGAAAGAGTCAACAAGATATTATTCGGTGAAGCCAAAATTATTTTCTTAGAACGGGCATATCTTGCCAAATCCTCTTCCCTCATCATTGTTATTTCATAATATACCGCTTCAGCGGGAATATACATAATCGCCTGGTCGGTTGTCCCTTCTGATGGCAAAATATATTTTGAAGCAATTTCTTGAATTTTCAGCTTGGTATCTTCTATAAATTTTTTACGAAAGAGCTTTTTATCCTCTTCGCTCTCCGATTCAACCATTTTTCTGTAATTATCATAGGAAAATTTCGCATCTATCGGAAGAATCCTGCCATTCGGAAGTTTTAAAGCCACATCTACTTGCTCTCCTGAAGAAAATAAATGCTGCGTTGTATAAAGTTCTTTTGGGAAATACTCATTCAAAATATGTTCCAAACTTTCTTCTCCCCACTCTCCTCTTAATTTCGGCGACCTGAATATTTCTTGAAAAGATGAAATACTTTTCATCACTTCCTGAACCTGCTTCATATCTTCGCGAATCTGGACAGTTTCTTTGGTAAACGAAGAAATCTGCTGATTCATCGCCTTAGAGGTTCCATCAACACTCCCTCTTATTTCTTTTAATTGCCCAGTCATCAAGTCTGTAATCCGTCTTTCAAGGTCTCTTATTTTATCACTCTGATTTTCATCAACATCTTTTTTCCAAAAGAATAAGGCCTAATGGTCCGATAATCGCGACTATTAAAAAAAATACTAATAAAATATCGCTCATATCTCCACTGATATTAACATTTCAAAACCAAAAAAGCAAGAACCGTTAGATTCTAACATTTTTACAATTTATGCGGCCCCGACGAGAGTCGAACTCGTGTACCATGGTTGAGAACCATGTATCCTAACCACTAGATGACGGGGCCAATAAAACTACAATAACACAAAAAAAGACTGGTGGCAAACTGTCTTTTCATCCTTTTTATTATGATTCTCAACTCTATTTTTCCGGGACAACTTGATAATAATCCAAAATGTATTTTGCCAATTTCTGGAAAACAAAAACTGCTGATTCACTGGCACTCCTGGTTTTCGGACTATCTAATTTCACGGCTATTACAAACCTTGGAGAAAACGCAGGAGCAAAACCAATAAAGCTCTGCCAGGTCTCATCACTATAACCCGCTTTATTTATGCCAAGAGAGGAAAAAGGAATTTGTGAAGTTCCGGTTTTCCCTGCAACATAATACCCAGGAACTTGGGCGTCCTTGCTATATCCGCTCTCCGTAACTGCGATAAGCATTTTTGTAAGATCTTCTGCTGTTTTAGAAGTGATGATTTGTTTTGCCGTTTTATTCGATTGCAACGGCTCTTTGCTTCCATTATTTACAATTGCTTCAGCCACATATGGCTGGATTAACTTGCCTTTATTGGCAATTACGCAAAAATCTCTTGCCACTTGCATTAAATTCATACTAATCCCCTGTCCAAAAGACGCGGTGGCGTAATTAATTTCCCAACCCTTTTTAAATTCCTGATTTTCCGAATAAACCTCTCCCCCTAAATCAATGCCGGTTTTGTCAAAAACCCCAAATTTTTCCAAATAATCAACAAATGTTTGGTGGCTCAATTGATTTTGAACGAATACTGCCCCGGTATTAATTGATTTTTCCAAAACTTGCGTCATTGTTGATTCTCCCCAAGTCCTATTATCATAATTAGTAATCACTTTATCCTTAATTACTAATCGCCCAACATCTATATAGGTTGTTTCTGGCGTAATTTTGCCCTCATTAAGAGCTGCTGCCATAGTCACTGCCTTAAAGGCAGAGCCCGGTTCGTAAAATGTCTGAATCGCGTTGTCTTGGAATACTCCGATTTGATTATTCTGAGCATATTCTTGATATTTATTAGGGTCAAAACCGGGGAAATCCGCTAGAGCTAAAACTTTTCCGGACGATGGTTCAATCACGATTATTTGCGCTGATTGAAATTTAAAATCTGTTGAATAATCTTTTAATACTTTTTCTGCAAATGCTTGAATATTTTTATCAATGGTCAAAACTAAATCTGCCCCCCTTATTGAACCTTCATTATTGCTATCCGTGGATTTGCCAAAAGGACCATAGGATATTTTTTGCCATCCCTCCTGCCCTGCTAACACGTCGTTCCAATATTCTTCTACCCCATATTGCCCTTCTCCGCTTTGATTTACAAAACCCAACACATCCGAAGCAAGCGCTCCAAACGGATAAAAACGCTTGCGCTCTTGATCTAAATAAACTCCTTCCATATTTAACTCTTGTATTTTTTGTTTTTCTTCTTCGGAAATATTTCTTTTTACAAGGAAAAAGAGCTTATCGCTGTTACTATTAATATTATTTAATAATTCATTTTTATCTACAGACAATGCCGGACTTAACAGCTCTGCCACTCTTTCTTTGTCTTCAATCATTTTTGGAGCCACATAACAAAACCAGCTTTCTTCATTAGTAGCTGCGAGAACTATATTATCTTTATCATATAAAAAAATATCCCCTCTTGTTCCGGATATTTGTTGAAAAATCTCTTGGTGTCCCTTTGCCAGAGCCCTATAAAGCTCGCCGTTCATAACTTGAAGAAAAAATAAACGGGCAATAATAGTTGCTCCAATAAGAAAAATAAAAAAATAAACAATGTTAATTCTTGGAAATTTCATTTTGAGAATTTCACTTTGCCAATGCTGTTCTTCCCGCTGCTCTGATATAGTGGACTTTATCTATTCTTTCAAAATTTAAATCTTGGGCTACTTTATCAATTTCCGGCATTTCTTTTGCAGATACCAAAACTGCTTCTTCTGCATTGGCCGTCGGAAGTCCGGCTAACTTATTTTGGACCTCGGAAACCAAAATGCTATTTCGCGACAAAGATTGCATTTGAAGAACCCATATCGCAAACAACCCTATAATTGAAAAGATAGATAAACCCCAAATAATCTTAAAATTCATTTTGAACGAATTTCTTGAAATTTTTTGAATCCTGACTGTCATATAATTTTTCTGGCTATTCTTAATTTTGCCGACCTTGAGCGAGGATTATTACTGATTTCTTCAAAACCCGGAACTATAGGTTTTTTGGTAATGATTTCAAAAATGTTTATTTCCTGACATCTCTTGAAAAATCTTTTCACTTCCCCGTCTTCTAAAGAATGAAATGATATCACTGCGATTCTCCCATCCTTTCCTAAAACTTCTGCTGCTTGAATCAATCCTTTTTTTACGTTCTCAATCTCTGAATTAACGGCTATCCTTAATGCCTGGAATGTTTTGGTTGCAGGATGAAGTTTTTTTCTTTGAAAACGCCCGGGAAGAGCTGACCAAATAATTTCTACTAAATCAAATGTCGTACGAATCGGTTTTTCTTGTCTTTTCTCAATTATTTTTTTAGCAATCGCTCTGGAAAACTTTTCCTCGCCGTAGTCCTTTAAAATCTTTTCTATATCTTCTTCTGTATAACTATTCACTATTTCAAGCGCAGTCAAAGAATTAATCTGGGGATTATATCTCATATCCAGCGGTTCATCTTCTTTGAAAGAGAATCCCCTTCCGCTTTCCTCAAAATGCCAGCTGGACAGGCCTAAGTCCATCACAATTCCGTTTACTGGACCGAAATTTTTCTCTGCAATTATATTTTTAAGGTTTATATAAGAATCATTCACTAAAATCAATCTGTTCTGGATCTTGGATTTTGAATTCTCATCTCCGCCTTCCTGTTGAAACTTATTGTAAAGTTCCGGATCCGCTTCTATGGCCAACACTTTCCCGTTCGGTTCTATCGCATCTAATAAAGCGAGCGTATGCCCTCCTTGCCCGAAAGTACAATCAATAAAATTCTCGTTTGGTTTGGGATTAAGATATTCTATGATTTCTTTTTTAAGTACTGGTATGTGCATCTTTTTCTCCTGTGTTTATTTTAGAATCCAACTTCTGTTAATCGCTCTGCCATATCTTCCATTCCTTTTTCAGATTTTTGGGTATAACTCTTCCATTTTGCTTCGTCCCAAATTTCCACTCTATTGGAAATGCCGGCAATAATTGTTTGCTTTTTTAAGCCAGCATATTTTTTTAAATAATCCGGGACCAATATTCTGCCCAAAGAATCAATTGCCACTTCAGTCGCTCCGGCAAGCATAAAACGTGAGAATCCCCTTGCATCGGCTTTCTGAAACGGAAGTTCACTTAAACGTTTAGCTAATTTTTCCCATTCGTTTACGGAAAAAAGAAAAAGACAGTTGTCCAGTCCCCTGGTAATAACTGCCTTGTTTCCTAAAGACTTTCTAAGTTTAGCCGGTATGCCTAACCGTCTTTTTGTATCTAATGAATATGTGTATTCGCCGATAAACATGATAATAAATGGGAAAAATGAGATATTATGTATAATTTTCAGTTTTTGAGTTATCCCCAGTTCCTGAAAGTTATCCCCACCTTTCTCCACAACATCTTCTTTATACCCCACAATTAACCACCAGTCAACCACTCCCCTGTGGAAAACTTTTTCGCAGATTCTCGCTATTGACTTTTCTCCATAATTATAGTAATATTTTTTATAAGGAGGGATATCAATGAACGAGTTGTTCAAACGATGCAAGACAGTGGAGATCAAGGAAGACGAAAAGCTCAACATGAGATACTGCGGGGCGAATGTCTTCACGGGCTATCCGTCTTGGATCACAAAGATGCTACCAGAAAGACTAGAGGCCAAAGGCCTCAAGATCATCGCAGCCGTACGAAGCGAAAAAGGAAGTTGTAGCGTTTTCGTTGATCTCGCCGATTAGGAGAGTCGGCTCGGCAGTGCGGGGCGGAGGATTCTTGCGAATCCCCGCTCTTTCTTTTTTTTAAAAAACAAAAAACACATCCAAAACAAAAAATATGCCAACTGGCATATTTTTTGTTTTGAAATTCTTTAAATTTTTATAGTCGCACTAACTCTGCTTCTCTTTTTTTCTTAAGCCAATGATAACCAGCGAAAGAAAGTATGCCAGCTAATATCAAGATAAATAATATTACCAACCAGAATGCCAAACTGCCAATTACTTTAACTATCTGGCCAAAGATTGATCCAGCTGCCGCAGCTCCCTGCACTCCATTTAAAATTTCTATATTAACACTGTCACTTGTTGTTTTATCTCCGCCATAGTTAACGGTGCTAAGATTACTTAAGTAAGTTGTCCCCATGGTGAACTCGGTAGCATTGGCAACCTTAGCGTCAAAGCTTATATATTTTGATTGTTTTGAAGCTAAAGTTCCTAAATTAAGTCCGGCTGCGATATTGCCCACAAAAGGAGAATCATCCACTTTCAAATTGCCTAAATAATTAATATTTGCCGGTAAAAGATTTTCAAGATTAACATCGCCAACCGGGTCATTACTGGAAGATGCCACTATCACCAAGAAAGAAAGTTTTTCTCCCGGTGATGCTGATATAGTTTTTTTCCAACCTTCATTAAGTCCTGTTTTATTTGCCAAAACAGATACTGCTACAGTATTAGTTGCCGGAAGTTTTACGTCAACAGGACAAGCGCAAAATGTTTCATCGCAATTTGCTATTCCGTCTCCGCAATGCTGACAACTTGAACAATAATCAGCGGAGTCCTTGCTGCAGGTTGTGCCATCGCATTTCAAACTATTGTAGCACTTATTTCCATCACAACCGTCTAATGTACAAGAATTAGTATCTGCGCATTCCATATACTTGCTTAATCTGTCCCCCGAATTATTATACCAATAAACATCATTATCATAGCATTGCCTAACTTGAGTTATCGGAGTTGTTGAACAAGTAGAATTATAGTTACAGGTTGAATCGCCATTAGAACAAGTTTCATTGGTTGAACAATAATCAGCTACTATCCAGGAAGACCAATCTCCCCAGCTACCCAAATTGCCATCGCACTGATTACTATTTCCAGAGCAATATTGAAATCTTATTCTAGTGCTTTGGCCGACATCAGCTCCGCAACCATCTCCCCAGACACAACTATATTTCGTATCTGACTCGCTTTTGCAAACAGAGCTTGAACTTTTATAGTTTCTCCCATCACAACAAGGACCAGAAGTACACTGTTGTTGTTGTACACATTGTCCATTGCTACAAATTTCATTACCGCTGCATGTTCTTACAAAACTTTTTTCCGTACTTGAATTATTGAAACATGCTCCACCTGAACATCCCCTATCATAACAAGTTCTTTCTTTATAAATACTATTTCCTAAACAATAATTAGATCCCCAAGATGTGCAGGAATCAGAACCGCAATCTTCATAAATATCTTGCCTGCTGCTATTGGAATCATACCAATAAACATCGCTGGCATAACATAATTTATAATCGTGATTTATATAATTGCAATTATTACAATTACCATTGTTACAATTATTATTATTACAACTATTACAACTGGTGCATCCGCAACTTGAATCATTGTTACAAGTATACTCGGCTACTCCACCTGAACAATACCAACTTGGTCTTTGATTATCATTGCAATCTCCATAGCCGCAATATGTAGAGCCTAATATGCTCTCTGCTGAAGACCACTCTAAACAAGAATCAGAATCATAATTTCCGCAAGTTTGTTTACGAGAACTATCATAACATCTCACTTGCCCAGAATAAGCGCATTCGCTTTGACATGATTGCCCGCAATCTTGTGAACAATTATATTGCGTTTCGCCACATTCAGAATTACAAACTCCGTTTCCGCAAGAATAACATTGTGAGGAACAAGAGGAATCATTATAAGAACAGGTCCCACCTGAACAGAAATAATCTCTGCGAGTGCTCCCATTACAAGTGTCAGTTCCACAACTTTCCGGACTTGACCATTCTAAACAAGAATCAGAATCATAATTTCCGCAGATTTTTCTAGAACCATTATCATTACAAGTTGTTTGTCCAGAAATAGCACACTCATCTTGGCAGGTTGGTTGATTGCAACTGGAATCAGCCGTACACCTTGATTCGCTTTGAGTATTACAACCGCTTGGATTACAAGTTCTTGTTCGTGTTTGGTACATCTGCCCAGAACTGCACCCGCTTTGAGCGCATCCTTGATTATTCCAAGAACCCCAATCACCGCATTGACAAGTAGTTATACATTGACCGTTGCTACAGGTTTTTCCTAATGCTAAACAATCCTGATAATTTTCCCATTGATTTTGGGCAGTACAGGCAGCGCTTGAACATCCTCTTACAACCTTTTGCCTTTGAACCATATTTCCAGAGCATTGATAATTGTCTGTCCAGGAATCACTACCGCATTCATCATATTTATCTTCTCTTGCGCTGCAAGAGTTATACCAATAAACATCGCTGTCATAACAGGATTTAGAATTATGGGTTGTGCATTCAGTTACGCAATTGCCGTTCTGGCAAACTTGGCCGGAACCGCAGCTTGTAGCCGTAGACCATTCCAAACAGGTATCGCAATCGTAATTGCCACAAGTTTTGTAACTGGCATTACCAGAGCAAGTCTTTTGTCCGAGATATGAACATTCATCAGCACTGCAAGATGGACAAGTTGAAACACATTGTGCGTTTTGACAAGTTTTTCCACTTGCAGAACAATCCTGATAATTTTCCCATTGATTGTAATCGTAGCAAGAAGAACCGGAACAGCCTTTTTTGTCTTTTTGTCTTTGAATCCAATCCCCTGAACATTGATAATTATTCGTCCAAGAATCAGAACCACAATCCTGACTGGTACTCCAGGATGCATTAGTAAAACAAGCAGAGCCAGAACAGCCTTTATCTACCCACTTTCTTTGAAGAGTGCTACCCGAACATTGATAATCACTGGTCCAACCGCTGTCCCCGCATTCACTGAATTTATCTTCTCTTGCGCTGCAAGAGTTATACCAATAAACATCACTGTCGTAACAGGATTTAGAATTATGGGTTATACATTCAGTAACACAATTTCCGTTCTGGCAAACTTGGCCGGAACCGCAGCTTGTAGCTGTAGACCATTCTAAACAGGTATCACAGTCGTAGTTGCCGCAAGTTCTATAATAAGTACTGTTAGAGCAGGTTTTTTGGCCATAATACGAACATTCGTCGGAGCAAGTTGGATTTGGAATACACTCTCCATATACTAAATATTTCCCCGAATCATTGTTAGCTTTACCAATAGAGGCAAAATCAGCCTTTAAAAAAGGTTGAATCAAAATAGCTAATGAAAAAAGAGTGAAAGCAATAAAAAATATTGTTAATTTCTTCATATTTTTGGCGTTGTAACTCGCTATTAAATTTAATCTAACTCTACATTATTTAACTAGTTTTGTCAATAGATTTATTTAGTTTACGCCGATGGAAAAAGATTGTCAATATAGTATTAGGCCATTAAAAAACAAAAGCGGACATCGTCCGCGTTTGTTTTTTAAATGGATTAACTACCATTATTTCTATGAATTACGCTATGTGATTAAACTCATTAGTACTCGTCCCACCTCCCATCATCCATATCTGGAAAAACGGCATTAATAATTCTATAAGATTATCAGATTTTTCCGGCGCACTTATTTCTTGTGTCTGGTTAAACTCTGAAAAGGCCATTTCAAATCCCAAAGCCATTCCTCCGGTTTGAGTATCATCGGCGCTAAGAGCATAAACATTCTTATCTGTCTTAATTTTATAAATATATTTGTCTTTTGTTCCTATCCATATTTCAAACTCTATCTCCCCCGCTTTATCAAAAAAGTTATCTAATTGAGCAACACTCTGATCTTCATCTGCTGACAATGGTTCCGAGATCAATGAACCAAGTTTAGTACGAACAATATCACGAACTCCTAATATAAATTTCTTAGCGTTTTCTTTATCTACGGTTAATAAAAAATGATATGCCTGATTATTATTTATCTTTTCATTGGGTAATTTTGCCTTTGTTTTGAATACCGGATATTTTTCAAAAAGTCCCAATATTTCATTCGTAAGTTCTTGACTTGCTTGCTCATCCATCGTCATTGCCTCTAGACTAAGACCTGCTTCCTTAGGGTCAAATCTAAGCCACTTTCCTATGAATGGATCTAAATTGATTCCAGTTGCAGCTAATTGAATACGAAGGACCAAGGGAACAGTAGTGATATTGAGATAAAATACTTTATCTACTACTCTAATCTCTCCCCCAAAAAGTACTTCCAATCCCTTTTGAACAATAGAAAGATCAACTAAAATCTTTGACTTGGGATTCTCGGGATCTGAATTGTTCTCAAATATATCAAAAACCATCTTTCCTTCCGCTTTTTCTCCTGAGCTGCTCGGAACATCAAAGTTAACGGTAAATTTAGTCCTTACACTCTCCAGCTTAGACATATTCTCCAGCGCTTCTTTTATAATTTTATTAGGAGAAGGCCTTAATGGATTCCAAACAGGGTCCCATATTCCTGTAGCAAAAACAACGCCGATACCTATAATAATCACTATTAAACCAATAGCTATCCCTATAAGCACTTTTTTCTTGCTTTTCGGTTTTACTGATGGCTTTTGAGGAAACTCACTAACCTGACTTATTGTCCCTCCCATAGCTGAATTTTGATTTTGCTCTTCCATAATATTTAATAATTATTGATTAATAATTATTGATTAATTAATCTAATATCTTAATTTTAAATTTCTTAGAATCTATTTGAATCCTGTCCCCTTTTTTAACTTCATCTTTCAACAGCGCTTCTGCTAAAACATTTTCCACATTATCTTGAATCACTCTCTTCAAATTTCTAGCTCCAAAAGTTATATCATACCCAAGCTCAACAATTTTTTCTTTGAGCTCTTCTGTAATTATAAACTCAATATTCTTTTCTATCAACCCTTGTTGAATACTCTTAAGCATCAATTGGGCAATATCTAAAAGATTTTCCTTGGTTAATGGCTTGAATAAAACCACTGCGTCAAATCTGTTTATAAACTCCGGACGAAATGTTTTTTCGTCAAAAAGTCTATTCAATAATTTTTCTTTTACAACGGAAAAATCCAAATTATTCCTAAGAGCATCTAAGATGACCTCATATCCAGCGTTGGAAGTTGCAATAATAATAGTATTCTTAAAATCTACTTTTCTGCCCAAACCATCAGTGATATGGCCATCATCCAATACCTGCAAAAATAGATTCAAAATATTTGGATGGGCTTTCTCAATTTCATCCAACAAAACCAAGGAAAAAGGGTCTTCCCTGACAGGTGTTGTCAATAACCCTTCCTCTCCGGAAGAACCCATCAGGCGAGGAATATCTTCCTGGGACTGAAACTCCGACATATCAAGACGAATCATTTTTTCCTCTGAACCGAAATATATTTCAGCCAAAGCTTTTGATGTTTCTGTTTTTCCGACACCAGTAGGTCCTAAAAATAGAAATCCGCCCATAGGGCCTTTCCTTTCTTTTAATTTAGCTCTGGCACGACGCAAAGAAGTAGAAACTTCTCTCACCGCCTCTTCTTGATTTATGATTCTCTGATGAATAAGGTCCTCTAAATTAAGCAAAATCTCTTTTTCTTTTGTTTCAATTTTCCCAACAGGAATCTCTGTTTTGCGCGCAACTATCCTATCTATATCTTCGGGTAAAACCCATTTACCTCTAACATTATCTGTTTTTATCATCGCTTCTTCTAAAACATTGATCGCTTTCTTGGGAAATGGCACATCAGCAATATATCTGCCAGTTAATTCAACAACTTGTCCTATGGCGGGATAAGTTATAAATCTATTGTATTTAGCTTCCAACCTGGGAGCTAATCTTTGCAAAATACGAATTGTTTCTTGCGGACTAGGTTCTTTAACTTCCACTTTTGAAAATAAATTTAAAACTGTCGGATTCTCTTCAATTTGTTTATGAAGACCGGTATAACTCGCGATAGCTATAATTTTAAATTCAGCAAATTTTAGATAAGTAGCAAGAATTCCAGTTATATCAATTTTACCTGGGCCTATTTCGCCTCCGACAAAATTATGAAAATCGTCAATAACCAATATGACATTTTTTG
The DNA here is from genome assembly GCA_026395615.1 of Candidatus Parcubacteria bacterium. Classification (GTDB taxonomy): domain Bacteria; phylum Patescibacteriota; class Minisyncoccia; order Minisyncoccales; family PEYH01; genus PEYH01. The sequence continues at coordinate 34,563 of JAPLYH010000051.1, forward strand.
CATTTATAACCTCTTTAAAAATTTTATCCAAAGTATCTTCAACTTGGTCCATGTTCTGCGTCTGGGCAAGCAACTGGGGAATTTGTAATTCTAAAACTCTATTGTAATTAACCGCTAAATAACTCTGACCCTTATTGCTCTTTATTAACTGCTAAATAACTCTGACCCTTATTGCTCTTTATAGCTACGGCCTTAATAATATTTTCTATCCCTACTCCCGGCTCCCCGACCAAAAGAACATTATTCACTTCCGGGCTTGATAAAATTCTTTCAACCTGCTCTATTTCTTTTTCGTATCCAATAACGGTTTGCATTCCCTCGCTCAAAACTAATTGATTATAATCAATGGAATATTCATCTAAAGTAATTGTGTAGCTACTAGACCAACTCCTGCCTATACTCCCCTTTCGGCTTAAATTATCATAATCCCAAAATCTTTTCTTTTGTTTTTTTATTTCCTCTCCCTCCTCCCACCACAGCACGGAGTTTCTGACATCGTCCGGCCTTAAATCCGCATCTAATAAAAATGCTCCCACTACTGGTTCATTTTTAGCTAAAGCCAAAAACATATCTCCTGGTTCAATATATTTATGTTTTTTAGCTTGAGATATTTCTAAAGCATCTTTAATCGCTTGCTCAAATTTTAAAGAATATATACCCCGGCTAAATGCGTCTTGGACTTTTTGAACGGGTAAATTTTCTTCTAATTTGTGTTCTAATGACTTTATATCTAATAATAGGCGTAAAAGAATAAAATTTAACTTGGGATTTTCTTTTAAAAGAAAATAGAGAAAGGCAGTTGCGCCTATCGGGAAAATATTTTTTCTTTTTGAAAATCTGATTGTGCTATCAAGAGCTCTTGCCGTATCTATGCTTAAAAATTCCGCTAAATTTACAACTGGCGTCATTTCTGGTACATCCGGATAAAAAAGCTTATTTTTGACAAAACTGACTATTAAAAAACAAACAATACTAATTCCAAAGAATACCAAACCAAATCCCAATAAGAAATTGTATTCATTACTAGGCCCTGTTCCTAAGCTGCCGAATATGAAAAGTAGAACAAAACAAATTGAAACAATTAAAAAAACAATTTTAAACAACGATATTGCTGAAATAGCGAGCCCGCTTGAAATCCTCGTTGCCTTGAATATTCCTGTTTTTTGAAAATCAAAATTAAACATCAGAATAAAAATTTAATGCCAAAAGCAAAAAGGGCGATTATTATAACTGGCAAAAAAATCCAGCTTAAAAATACAATCGCTCCGATTAAAAAAATAAAAACCTCAAATATCAAACCAACAAGAATAAGAACACTCCTTATAATCGCTCCCAATACTCTGGAAAAACTATTGGAAATAAATGTCTCGGCATATCTGGAAACGCTAAATCCCCTGCCATAATCCCATTGATAACTATGCCAAGGCGCTAAAAATGTTCTCAAAAGAGCGCCAACTGAAAAGAAGCTTAAATAAAAGCGGAGGTAATTTTTCCACGCCTTGCCGAGTTCTTTGGGCACATCGTGAAAGTGCCAAATAAAATATTGAATAATAACATTTTGGCTCATTGGATAATTTTACCAAAATTATCCAAAAACAACAAAGCCACAGACCGTAGACCTGTGGATTAATATTTTGATGCTTATTTAAAAAGGGAAAGCGAGAGCTTCTTCTAGCGCGAAACTTCCCCCTTGACCACTTTTACGGCTTGTGCAGCTAACGCGTGGTCAACTAGTATCTCGCTAGAATCAGCTCTCGCTTGTGGACCTCTGAATCCTGCAATTGGGTTTGTGCGGACCCACCAAGATCCTACTCTATCCTAGAAAAGGACAGAGGGGGCTATTCACAGTCACTAGAACGAGCATCAAACTCATCACTGAGTAGCTCTACTAGCCGTGTAAACCCCGGATTGATCGCGACAGCAACCTGTTTAGTACGAGAGGTACGCCCTGGGGTGCATGGGGATGGCACCCACAGTTCTCGCCCTTCTTAAACTTGGACAATTCGCCATTGCCCACCTCCTCCTTAATTCACATTGTACACCCAACCTTGAAAAATGTCAAGCAAAAAACCGCTTTCGAAAAAGCGATTTTTTGTGCCTGCACTGCGTAGCCTTAGCGAAGCAGTGGGCGTAGATGGACTCGAACCATCGACCTCTATCGTGTGAGGATAGCGCTCTAACCAACTGAGCCATACGCCCCTTTGTTTATCCTACTACTTTAAACTTTGCCAGTAAAGATATAGAATAAGGCTATGCAAGTGTTTGATTACCATATTAATCCGAAATCAAAAAAGGGTTTAATATTTAAAACCTTTTATTTCCAACCGGAAAATAGCAATGAAAAACCATTAGGTAATTTATGCATTGTCGGAGAATTTTCCGATTCTCTTTCAAAAGATAAAAAAGTTTTAGAGGATTTAAGTAATATTATTAAAGAAGAATTTTTTTCTGACCCTCATAAAACGCCAGCAGAAGGGTTAAAATCAGCGCTTAAAAAAGGAAACCAATTTTTAGAAGAATTATCTCTTCAGGGAAACGTCAGATGGCTTGGGAATTTAAGTATCGCCGTTATTGCTATTAAAGATTTTGATATTCATTTTTCCAAGGCAGGAAATGTTAAATTACTTCTTTTGAGAAGCGGAGAATATCATGATATCGGAGAAAATTTAGAATTCCAGAAACAATCTCCTGATAAATCAACCCAAATATTCTCAAATATTGCTTCTGGAAACTTAACAGATAGAGATAGGATTTTTATTCTCACTCAAGATATATTTGAATTTTTTCATTTGCGCTTAGCAAGCAGGATATCAGATCTTCCAATCGCCACTCCGAAAATAATCTCTGCTTTCCTAAAGGAAAATAAAAACGAGATGAAAGAATATTCCGGAGCAATGCTAGTAATAACAATCAATAGAAAAGGAATTAAAAAACATTGGTTTCGTTTTTTAAAAAATCCTTTAGGCAAAAAAATAGCTTTAATCGTTTCTTTGATTATTATTTTACTTTTGTCTTGCTGGATATTTAGATAGTTTGCTCCTCAAAGAAATACAAAAAACCCTTTCAAGGGTTTTTTGCTTCTTTTAAATTTCTTACTTTAGTTCTATTGTCGCTCCCGCTGCTTCAAATTTCTTTTTAACATCTTCTGCTTCTTCTTTCTTGGCTTTTTCTTTTATAACCTGAGGTTCAGCAGCTGCTGCATCAACTAAATCTTTAGCTTCCTTTAATCCTTTAGCTGTTGCATCTCTTACTGCCTTGATAACATCAATCTTTTTATCCCCTACTGTTTTCAAAATAACATCATACTCTGATTTTTCTTCTACTCCTGCTGCAGCATTTGCTGCTGGAGCTGCCATCATAGCTACTGGCGCAGCTGCGCTGACTCCAAACTTCTTTTCAAGCACTTTGACCAGTTCCGCTAAATCAACGACTTTCATATCTTCAATTTCCTTGACAATTTTAGCGAATTTTTCTGGAACTACTATTTCTTCTTTTTTATCCTCTTTAATATCTTCTGCCATAGTTTTATAAAATTAATTATATTTAATATTCTTTATTATTATTTTTCTGCAATTGCCCCAAGGGCATAAACCAGACCTTTAATATTTTCTCTCTGCACAGTCACAAACCCTGAAATCGGCGCAGAAAGCGTTCCTACTAATTTTGCGAAAAGTTCTTGTTTTGACGGTAATTGGGCTAATACGATAACATCCTCTGCTGACATGAATTCGCTTTTTATTCCATCAGAAATATATCCGCCAATAAGCTTTAACTTGTTCTGTTCTTGTGAAAACTGATAAGCGGTTTTTACTGGAGCTATTTCATCCTCAAACCCAAAAATTAATGCTACTTCATTTCCTAATTTTTCTTTAGGAAGATCAATATTTTTTTCCTTAAAAGCAAGCTGAGCCAATGTTTTCTTAACTACTATAAACTTTGCTCCTGCTTGTTTTAATTTTTTTCTTAAATTAACCAAATCGCCGAATTTTAAACCAGAAAAATTGACAAAAACTATTGATTTTTGTTTTTCAAGGTTTTCTTTTACGGTTTCTATTATTTGTTTCTTTTTTTGTTTTGTTAATGGCATATGTTTAAAAAAATAAATTGTCTCCGGAATTACCGCAGACCAAATAATTTAAATGACAACTGTCATTAACTATCTACCTCGATGGGATTTATCCGCAAGCGGACCCATTGTCTACGGCTTCACTTTTTTAATTACGATATCAGTATATATTTTTAAAAAATCTTGTCAAGTCCATTGGAGCCCCATTACGATGCCGGGTGGCGTAATTTATATAATTTATATTTTAAAAGAAGTAGCGGGGACGCACACCGTGTGCACATCCCCGCTCATGTTCCGCCGCTCAATTACTCTAGTAGTTTCGCGAACTACTTCGTCAAATCTCGCAGTACGCTACGCCTTAGCCGTACAACGAGCCTCGGCCTTGATGCCGCAGCAACGAGCGACAGAATCCCCGAGATCACAATGCGAGACCTGCCGAACGCAACCGCTTCGCAGTTGAGCCTTAGCAGCTCGCATCTGATCGATCAAACCACGTACACAACCCGGACCTGCTCGGATATTCATCGCCGATCTACCTCCTGAAAAAAGCTGCCGGATCATAGTGCGCCTCCCATCGACGAGGGTCTAGGCCACCAGTCCAGCAACACAGCTCGTCGTTCGGGTCGTCTGAGTGGAAACGCCTCGGCTCATAGTGATCTTCATCACTGCCTTGTCGCTTCCAGCTCCAGCTTCACGTCCTGGCGTTGTCCGCATCGCAAACAACACAGGACTCGCTCGCGAGCCGTAGTTTCGCATTATCTATCCTCCTTCGCCATAGAGAATCTCTTGGCTATTTTTATAATACAAAAAATGACCCTTTGGGTCAATATTTGTTCGATTTGTGAATTACGATGCCGGGTGGCGTAATTTTTAAAGAGTGTGTAATTTTTCAATAATAGCCCGACTGAATTCATTAACAGCGGATGGGCCGTTGGCAGTAATAATGTTTCCATCACAAACTACTGGTTTATCAACATATTCCGCTCCATTTTCTTGCAAAACTTTAATTGGTTTTTTATCCATTACACTTGACCAGATTGTCGCCTTCCTCCCTTGTAGAACACCCGCTGTTGCCAATATTGCCGGGGCAATACAAATTGCTGCCAATAATTTTTCCTGTTTAACCATTTCTTGAATAATATTTAAAACTTTCTCATCATCAATATATTTATAAGCTCCTGGGCCACCGACAAACATTATTGCATCAAATTCAGATATATTTATTTCATCAAGCACAATATCTATATCTGCTTCTCCCCCGCTTCCGCCAATCGCTGTGCCTTTTTGTGAACTAACTGTACTCACTTCAAAACCAGCATTTATAAAAGCTTGTTTCGGAATAAAATATTCCTCATCCCGAAAATTTCTAAAAGCTATTATTATCGCAATTTTCATCACAAAAAACTTCTAATTAATACGAGATTAAAATATTATAACACAAAATCTAATTTCTGTCCCACGCCACCCGGCATCGTAATTTGCCATCGTAGTTTATTTCAGATCGCCTAATTTTCCGCGTAATTTTCTTCTATTTTAAATATCTTTGGATAGCGAGGTTGTGCTCTTTTAGAGTTCTGCTGAAAACCGTTTCTCCATCGGGCTTTGATAAAAAATAAAGATAACCAGTTTCTTTGGGGTGAATAGCGGCATTAATAGCTGAAATTCCCGGATTAGAAATGGGGCCTGCTGGCAAGCCAGCGTATTTATAGGTATTATATGGAGAATTTACTTGAGTATCATTTATAGTATAACGCCATTTATCAATGCCCAAAGCATAAGCAACGGTCGCACAAGATTGTAAAGGAATATGACTTTCCAAGCGCCTCCAAAAAATTCCAGACACGATTTGGCGATCCTGCTCGGTGGCCACCTCTTTTTCTATTATTGAGGCCATTGTAACTATTTCAAAAATCATTTTTTCTTGAGAATATATTTCCTCTCTCATTTCTGGAGTAACTTTGTTATTAAAATTGTTTAACATCATTCTTACGAACTCATTAACATCTGTTTTATCAGTAATCCAATAAGTATCCGGAAACAGATATCCCTCAAGATTGTTTTTCTCCGGTTTATCAATCAGAAAATCAAATTCTTTAACAATTTCTTTAGAGGGAACGATTGCTTGTAAAAAACTTTCTTTTGAAAAAATTCCTTTTTCATCTAAATATTTGGCAATATCATTAATATTCCATCCTTCAATTATAGTAATTTTTATTCCCTTGATATCTCCTTTAATAATTTTATTAGCTATTTCGCTAATACTCATTGATGAAGATATACTATATTCCCCTGTTTTTAATTTATATTGCCCACCACTAATAAAAACATAAAAAGAAAAAGCGGTTTTGCTTTTAATCAGTCCCTCTTGTTTTAATTGAGAAGCAATAACAGAAAGACCGCTCCCCCTTTCTATTGTAAAAATCTTTTCTGAGGTTCCCGAATTAAGGGGAATGTATAATTGGTAATATGCCCAACCTCCCAGAATCAATATTACAGCAACAACAAATATTAAAAATTTTTTAGACATTTTTATTTTTTACTAATGGAACGAAAACAAATCCAGGGTATTCTTGTTTTTCAAAATTATCTTCTGATTTTTTGGTAAAAACACAAATTGAATTATGTATAGGGATAACTATTTTTCCTCCAATTTTAAGCTGATTTTTCAAAGCAGAAGGAACGCTATCTGTCCCTGCTGAACAAAGAATGGCATCATAAAGAGCTTCCTCTAAATAACCATCTCTGCCATCACTACAAACAAACTTAAGTATACCATTTTTTATAAAATCATAATTGCTTGCATTCTTTTGTCCGAACTCTTTAAGTTCAGGGATTATTTCAATTCCAATTACTTTTCCCTTATCACCGACAATACTGGCAAGAAGAGTACTTGTCCACCCAGAACCCGAACCAATATCAAGAATTTTATCTCCTGGTTTTGGCTCTAATTTTTCTAACATAAACGCTACTACTAACGGTTGAGAAATTGTTTGTCCAAAGCCTATTGACAGAGCTTCATTTATTTCTGATAAATTCTTTATATCTTCTGGAATAAAATCCTCTCGCTTTATTTCTTTAAACGCTTTTATTATCCTATCAGTTTTAAGCCATCCTTGTTCAATTAATTCGTTTATTAAAGTCATATATAAAGCGAGGATATTTTATTTTAAGATGCATCACGCAGGCCGAGCGGGCATGGTTCCCCGCGACAAAGAGGAAGAGCGAGGCAATAAGGTTTCAGGGCAGCTCCCGCAGGTCTGTTTGGCATGGTCCCCGAGCGAAGCGAGGGGCAAACAGACCGAGGGACGCAGGCTGACAAATCTCGCTGGAGATTTGGACAGCCAGTGACCTGAAATCTTATTGCCGAGCGGCTTACTCATAACCCCTCAACGCATCTGTTGGTCTCAACTTCGCAGCTTTGCGGGCAGGTAAATATCCTGAAAGACAACCGATTAAAAACGAGAAAAATAATCCAAATATTATCAAAGAGGCGGGCATATACGCTTCCAGTAAGAAACTTCCGCTTGCTCGGCTATAACCTTCTATAAGCTTGGCAACGATTAAGCCAAAGATTACTCCACCAGCTCCGCCAATCAAACCTAAAATCCCTGATTCTATAAGAAAAATTGAAATAACAGCGCTATTCTTAGCTCCTACTGCCTTCAAAACACCAATTTCTTTTGTCCTTTCGCGAACAGAAGTAAACATTGTATTCATAATTCCAAGACCGCCGACTAAAATTGATATACTTGCAAAAAGCATTACGGCTGCTTGAATTACTCCAACAATTCCGCCAGCTATATTGCCCATCTTTTCTGATGTAAGAACTGAAAAATCAGAAACATTTTCTCCTCTTTTTCTCTTTCTTACTTCATCCAATGCCTTTTTAATTTTAGCTGCTAATTCATCCGGAGAAACTCCTTCTTTTGCTTTCACCATAATCATTAAAGCACTCCCATCTCTCTCCCCTGTCACCTGTTGATAAACAGGCCTGTCTAAATAAACAGATGTATCATCGCTTTTACTCCCAATAGAGTTCAATATTCCCACCACTCTGAAAGTTCTGCCATTAATAGTGGCCGCATCTCCTACTCTGATTCTTCTCCCAAAAAAATCTTTCTGCGCTACCAAGCTGCCGAGCAATATTTCTCTTTTTCCTGGAGATGGCCAAGTTCCTTCGGATAAACTCCATCCCTGAAAAGTGCTCAAAAAATCCTTACCCTCGTCCCAGGGAAAACTTACTAAAAAAATTACTTTTTGCTCATTATTATAACGCATTAGCTGTGATTTTTGAGAAGTCGGCAACACCACATCAACTCCTTCTACTTTTTTAATCGTCAAGATATCTTCTTCACTCAACATTTGTCCGCCCATAAATGTGGCTATAGGATTATCTATTGCTCCAGGCATAACAAGAATAACGTCTCCTCCTAAAGAATTTAATTGTTTAAGAATAGAATTCTTGATTCCACCACTCAAGGAAATAAGAGTAATAACCAAAAAGATGCCAACTACTATACCAAAAATAGTTAGCCAACTTCTCAGTTTTCTGTTTCTAAGATTTTTAATAGCAAGTTTAAAATATTCTTTTATTATTGCCATAAAATATTTTCAGCTTGTTTATGATTTTGAACTATTTGCCCATCAATTATATTAAAAACTTTCTCGCTGTACTTGGCTATAACAGGATCATGGGTAACCACCACAATAGTCCCTTTTTCTTTTTTATGAAATTCAACCAACATATCCATGATTTTCTGGCCTGATTGAGAATCAAGATTTCCTGTTGGCTCATCAGCAATAACTAATTCAGGATCATTAGCAAAGGCCCTGGCAATAGCCACTCTTTGTCTTTGTCCTCCTGAAAGTTCTGATGGTAGATGATTTACCCTATCATTTAACCCGACTAAATCTAAAAGATAAAGCGCCCTTGCCTTTCTTTGCGCTTCGGGCGTTCCTTGAAATACCATTGGAATCATTACATTTTCCAATGCAGTAAGGTGTTGTAATAAATTAAATTGCTGGAAAATAAAGCCGATTTTCTTGCCTCTCGTTTGGGCAAGCTGATTTTCCGAGAGCAAGGAAGTATCTTGGCCATCAAGAAAAATCTTTCCTTTAGTAGGAAAATCAAGACATCCAATCATATTTAAAAGAGTGCTCTTGCCCGAACCACTGGGCCCCATAATTGAAACAAATGTCTGCGAAAGAATTTCTAGATTAATTCCTCTAACTGCAGGCACTTCTACTTTATCCATCTGGTATGTTTTCCAAACATCTTGAAGGCGGATAATTGATTTCTCCATATTTTTATTCAACAATAACTTTTTCTCCCTCGTTCAACCCTTCAATAACTTCAACTAAATTATTATCTCCCTCAAGTCCGATTCGGATTTCTTTTTCTTTTGGTTTGCCATTTTCTAATATTTGTACAAAGGTCTTTTCTCCATCTTTTTGGACTGCATCATCAGAAACAACTAACACATTATTTCTTGAATCAGTAATAATGGAAATATCTGCTGTCATACCTTGTTTTAAACCTTCTGGCGCTGAATTAAAACTTATTCTTACTTGATAATAAACGACCCCATCTATTAATTTCTCTGCCGGTTCAATTAAAATTACTTTTCCTTCAAATATCTGTCCCGGAAAAGCAACTAAACTTATTTTCACAAGATCATTATCTTCAATTTTAACAATATCTTCCTCGTAAATATCAACATCTATCTCAAACTCTTCCGAAGGCAAAACAGAAATTATCGGAACAGTGGCCTGGATGGTTTCCCCTGCCAACTTATCAACTGACACAACCGTTCCATCAACAGGACTTCTTAATGAAGCATCATAAATTTGATTCTCTAAAATATCCACGCTGGCTTGCGCACTTCTTAATTTTGCTTGATAAAGATTTAAATCTTCTATTCTCGGCTCAGCAACAGTTAAAGCTAAATTATCTTCCGCTGTTTTTAGAGCATCTTTCGCAGTAGCAACATTTGCCGTAGCAGTGTCTATGTCAGTTTCATTAGCAAGCTCTACGGAAACAATACTTTGTCGTTCTCCTACAATATTCGTATAAGCAGTATTAATATATTCTCTTTGCGTATCTAAAGACTCCCTATCTGTAGATGAAACGGTTTTGCGATAACTATCATTTTCTACAATGGTTCTTATTCCTGTTAAATCATCGCGGATAACGGCCAAATTCTTCTCAAAATCCCAAATAGCAGAATCTATATTAAATTCAGTAAGATATAAATTAACCGCATCTAAAAATGTTTTCATTTCTCCCACAACATCTTCTATTGATTTTTTATATGATTTAACTTCAAGCGAATATTGATCACTATCGCTAAAATATTTACTTTGTATAGATGTTATCGCAGTTAAAGCATTATATGCTTTAAGATACGAATCATTGAAAGTATTAAGAGCATCTTCATATGTTTCTTTTAAATCATTATCAGCTGATGATTGAGCATTTGTTAAATCTCTTTCTTTATTAGCTAAAGTTGTTTTAGCGTTATCTACTGTTGTTTGCGCTACTTGAATTTGTTCTTTACTCGCTCCAGCTATTAATTTATCCAATTCTGCCTGAGATAGAGCTAAATTCGCCCTCGCCTGCTGGAGTTGAATGTTCAGTTGAGAGTTATCAAGTTTTGCCAATACAGCGCCTTTCACTACCTCGTCCCCTGCTTTTACAGATATTTTTTCAATTTGGCCTACAGTTTTAAAACTCAAAGGAACAATATCTCCCTTTTTAACTGTTCCGCTTTCTGAAACTTCTTGGATCACATCGCCTTTAGTAACAGTATAAAAATTATAAGTATTGCCTTTTTTAGAAAAAGCGATGATAAGAATAGCAATAATGATAACCGCTATAATTCCAAAAATAATAATTGTTTTCTTCTTGAACCTTATTTTCATAAAAAATAGAGATTAATTTTAAAAAATAAATATGGCAGGCCCGCCGTGAGTTGAACACGGAACCCCCGCTTTTGGAGAGCGGTGCTCTGCCAATTGAGCTACGGGCCTATATCTAATATTTAAGTGCTGGATTGGAGATCTCCGCTCTGCCGATTAGAGCTCCGCTCCTATATTTTTACAATCGACGGGCGCAAACAGCAAAATGAAAAAAATATTTTTCTAATCCATCTAAAGAACCTTTGTATTCACGATTATTAGAAATCGCGTCTAAAAAAACCTCTCTTGCCCGGCCAATCTCTTTAAGCCGACCTCGCCATCTTAAATCTCCCATGGTTAAATCAAACAAATCCAAGGCGCGAAACAGTTCGCAAAGGGAAAGTTTCTGCCATCTTCCTTGAGCTAAATTTTGATGTATCATTTCCATAATCCCGTTCTATTCAATTATCAATTTATCTACAATGTTTCTAATTTTTTCTTTTGTTTCGGAATTTTCCACATCTCGCGAACAGTTATCAAAAGAAGGTTTAATGTTTACCATTGAATCAAATTCAATCCATTCTTCTTTTGTTTTACCGGGATAAAGGTTAATGCCCCAGGTTTCTCCTCTTTTTGATCCCTCTTCTTCCATAAGCTTGACCTCTTCATCTGAATGAAGTTCTCCGCCTATTGCCATAATCTCTTGACCCACATCAACCACTGCCTTAACTAAAATCCCAAACCTTTGCTTGGCGACTTCTTCTAACTGCTTTTTATTTATCGGATTCTTAACAATCTGTATTTCCATAATAGGAAAACTACTTCTTGGCTTCTTTGTGTATTGTGTGTTTTCGACACTTTACACAAAACTTTTTCAATTCCAACTTTTTCCCTTCTGTTGTTGCATCGTGGGATTTCCTTGTGTAATAATTAATCTCTTTACACTCATCGCACCTAAGACGTATAATTGGTTTCTTTTTCTTTGCCATAATTGTCCGCGAAAATAAGTCGCAATATTAATAATTAATTCCCTTGAGCCGGGAGCGAGGGTCGAACTCGCGACCTTTCCCTTACCATGGGAATGCTCTGCCAACTGAGCTATCCCGGCATTATGATTTATTCATATGGGCAGGGAGGGATTTGAACCCCCGTAGGCCTGAGGCCGCGAGATTTACAGTCTCGTCCATTTGACCGCTCTGGCACCTGCCCAGAATAATTATTTATCAATAATTGACTTGAATATTATCATAAACCTTCCTTATTTTCAACATTTTTAGCTATTTTTCTTTTTCCAATCATCTATATCCTTATGATTACCAGAAAGAAGAACTTTTGGCACTTTCCAAAATTTGACTTTTCGAAATTTTGGAGGACAAAATTTACAATTTTTTAAATATTTTCCAGGTTCTAAAATCTCTGGGCGAGTATATTGAGGATACTCTTTATCCTCCAGCGTAAAACTCTCCTCTTTTAGCGATTCATTTTTTATCACTCCCGGTATTAATCTAGAAACCGCGTCAACTACTACCATAGCTGGGATTTCCCCTCCAGTAAGTACATATTCTCCTATTGAAATTTCTTCATCAGCTATATATTTCGCCACTCTTTCGTCAACTCCTTCATAGCGTCCACAAATTAATATCACCTGTTCATATTTTTTAGCTAATTCCCGAGCTTTATTTTGATTAAACGGTTTACCTTTTGCGGAAAATAAAATGATTCTTCTGCCTTTATTATTAATCTTCCTATTAATAATCTTCTTAACTGCCTTAAGAATAATATCCGCTTTTAAAATCATCCCTGCTCCCCCGCTATATGGTCTACTGTCAACCGTGTGGTGTCTATCTGTGGCAGAATCTCTTAGATTGTGAATATTAATCTTCACCAGCTTTCTTTTTTGAGCTCGTTTGATGATACTTTCGTTGAAGTATGAGTCAAAAATCTCCGGAAATATTGTTATAATATCAAATCTAATCATAGGTTTACCAAAAAACCGCACTACCATATGATAGCACGGCTCTTTGTTTTTGAAAACTAAACTAATTAAAGCTTTAAATCGTCAAATTTTGGTTCACTGGTTTTTTCCCGATTCATCGGTCTACCTGAACCGCCTTCTGGTTCTTCTATTTTAAGATTGACGCGGGCATGATTCTTTAAACCAATAATGCGAAGCAAGGTTCTGATAGCTCTGACTGTAGAGCCCTCTCGGCCGATAATTTGGCCCATATCTTCCTTGTTAAGATTAAGGTTTAATAAAACGCCCATTTCATCAACATTGCGGTCAATCTTGACATCGTTTGGATTGTCTACTAAGGCCTTGACGACAAACTCAAGGAAATCTTTGTCAGGTGTCTTTTCTGCCATATTCTTTAAATCTTATTATTTCACTTTCCGACCTTTCCATTCTATCCTCTGTAAAAACAGAGTTGGGAACTCCTATTATTTTAATTCTTTAAAAAAGAATGTCAAGATTAATATTGCTAGACTTGTTCTTTTTCTGATTCTTTTGGTTCATCACTTCCTAATTCTTGCTTTGGTTGTTCTGGCGCCTCTGGTTTAATTTCTTCCTTCGGAGCTTCTTCCTTTGTGACTTCCGCCTTCGGAGCTTCAACGCTCGGTTGCTGGACTACCGCTGGTTCCTCTCCTTTTCCCTTTTTAACGCTATGAACCGCTAATTTCACGCCTGTTATTATTTTATTCTTTACTAATAGATTGTGTATTGTATCTGATGGTTGTGCCCCTTTAGAAATCCAATATTTTATCCTTTCAGAGTTGAAAATTTTTTCTTTTGTTTTCGGATCATAAGAACCGAGTTGTTCTATAAACTTTCCGCTCTTTGGAGGACGGGTCTTTTCAGTAACCACTATTTTATATGATGGCTGGTGTAATTTTCCCCGTCTTAAAAATCGTATTGATAACATAAATGAATAAATGATTAATATTCAATAATAAGATTATTTTTTCTGCCAACCCCTTTTTTTAATTCCTGCGCTGGCAGCGTTTTCTTCCGCTTCCTGCTTTGACATTCCTTCTCCTTGGGCTATTAATTTTTCTCCCAAAAAGACACCTGCAACGAAACTCTCTTTTAAAACTTCATAATGGGGTGTTATTTTCTCTTTTTCCTGGGCCATTTCCTGAAATTGGCTCTTATGATCTATAAATTCATGATTGGCCAATATTGACGGTAATTTAGCGCTTAAATACTTTTCTATGAAGTTTTTACATATTTCATAGCCCTGGTCAAGATATAGGGCGCCAATAAATGCTTCCAAAGTATTTGCCAATATCTCTTGCCTCGCTTTTCCCCTTTCCTTATGTTCTCCTTTAGATAGCAACAAAAATTCATTAAAATCAAGTTCTTTTGCTGCCTTAGATAATGATTTGCTGTTAACCAACGCTGCTCGCCAGCTTGTGAGAGCTCCCTCTCCCTCTTCGGGATAATCTTTATATAATTGTTCGCTTATTACTAACTCCAGAACTGCGTCTCCTAAAAATTCTAATCGCTCATTGTGCCCCGTGCAGAATTTCGGATTTTCATTTAAATAAGAACGGTGACAAAATGCCTGCGCTAAAAGTTCTTTATCGCGAAAACCGATATTTAATTTTTTTTCCAGTTTTGAAAAATCCTCCATCGCTTTTTACTTATTTATTATTCTTTTCCTTCCATTTCTTTATACACGGTACCCAATACTCCGTTAACGAATTTTCCTGACGATTCACCTCCGAACATTTTTGCTAATTCAATCGCCTCATTGATTGCTACCTTAGGTGGAACCTCTTCTTTACTAGAATAAATTAATTCATAAAGCCCTATTCTTAAAACATTTCTATCCACTATATTTATTTGTTCAATCGGCCACTCTGGCGCCGCTTTTTCAATAATCTTATCTATCTTATCCATATTATCAGATACACCAAGAGCTAATTTACGAGCAAATTCAGTATCTTCTAAGCCAGGCCCGAACTCTTTAATATTTCTTTCTAAAACCTCGGGAAGATTTACTTTATCACCCATAAAGTCCTTCTCATACAATGATTGCATCGCTATACTTCTTGAAAGATGTCTGCTTCCCATTTTATTGAAAATTTACTACTTGCTTAATGATTCCATTGTTAATGGTTTATCTTGAGCTTTTTTATCTTCCTTCATTTCTTTCTCTTTCTTCTTACGTTCTTTCTTGTCTAATTTTTTCAACACATCAACCACCATTCTTCCTTTATAATAACCGCAATTCTTGCATAATGTATGGCGAGCTACTGACTTTCCACATTTGGGACAAATACTCAAACTCGGCTGCTCTAAAAATATATGCTGTCTTCTTTGGTTTTTACTTGATTTAGTTGTTTTATGCCTAGGTACTCCCATATTACTTTGTTCGTTTTAAACGAGTTTAATAAATTAAAAGTGGATAAAAAAAGAAAACGCCTATAAACCACTACTATGTTATTAGCAGATAACTTAAAAAAAAGCAAGAAAAATTAATACAATTTTATTGAGGAGCTATTTCTATCCACCCAGGCATCGGAAGTTTAATACTCGTATTCTTTGTTTTTTCACAAATACCAACCGAGTCGCTTACCCTTAGGGTGACAGAATTATTTCCTGCGCTAAAAAATTGGATGTGCGGTTCAGCACTAGAAGAGTTAGTACTATCAACAAACGATGCGGTTCCTGGAATAATCCACGACCAAGAATTACAAGATACCTCATTATTGCTTGAATTATAACACTTTGATAAATTATCCATAATCACTGTTTCTTCAACTGCCGGACTTGCTGGCTCCCAATTAAAATCAGACCAAGGATAAGCATGCCATGGAGTTGGTACATCTACGGTGCCAGACCAATCATACGACCAAACACCATTAATATCCTTAACTTTTGACCCACTGTCGGTAAGGGAACCACATCAACACCAGATGTTCCACGAGATCCGGGAGCAACGCTCTGCGCTATTGTAAATTCCTGTATCACACCGCCTCCAAAACCCGGGTTAGGAGCTATATCAATCTTATATTCTGCCTGAGGATTATCTCCTGTATATAACCAACTAAAATCAATATGTCCTTTCTTTTGTATAGATGTGCAATAACTGGTCGAATCCCTTCTAAAATCGCTTACAACCGGAGCACTTGAAAAACTAAAATTCGTTTGAACTTTGTGGTCATTTGTCACGCCGCACGATGTACCCTGATTATCACAATTAAAACTTATCCAACCCATTACATCGCCTCCCCATGCCCAACCATGAAATTCACCATCATCCGTATCAATATATACGCCATAATTTGCGCCTCCATCAGTCGAATCTTTTCTTAATTTTATCCAACCATCCCAACCATCTCCATAACCAACTGCTCTTGCCCAACCATAAACGCAGCCGACACTTCCACAAACATTACCATCCAAATCAACCTTCGCAGTGCTATTCGGCGCACCCGGCCTGCCAGATAAAGACGGGTTAAAATCGATCCAACCAATTTCATTTATTCCAGTATTTGGGTCATTCATATCATAATAAGCATAGCCAACCAAATTGCCATCTGCTTCTATATCTACTCCATAATTTGCCCCTGTGTTTAAATTTTTACAACTGAAACTGGCCCATCCTAATCCTAATTTTTGTGGAGAAACTGACTGAGGTGCTCCTGCCCACGCCCAACCAGAAACATTATGATTTTGGCAAGTGCTGACAACAGTTACCCCTGTTCCAGAGGCTACTCTACTTACTCCTCCCCCGCCAGAGAAATCAGCGGTATCACTGAAACTTCCTGCGCTTGTTGGAGAAAATTGAATAGTTGCTGTTTGGCTCGCTCCACCAGAAAGATTGTAAGAGCAACCGCTTGTGCAGGAAAATGGCGCAGCCAAACCGGTCACAGAACCAGACAGAGTTCCACCGCCTGTATTTTGGATTGTAAAGTCTAAATAAGAAGAGAGTCCGATATTAACATTCCCAAAGCTCAAAGAAGCAGGAGTGACAGAGATTGCCGGAGGATTAACTATTCTTGTTTGGACAGAATAATCTCTAATATTACAAAAAGGACGGCTACAGTTGATCATATATAGTCGAACATATCTTCCTGTAACTTCGGAGAAGGTTTTCTCTACCCAAGCGTCTGGAGTGTTTACGGTCCAACTAGTGACAACACTTGTCCAAGTAGAAGCATCATCTGAAACATCTATATTCATCGGAAAAGGTTTTCTCTACCCAAGTATCTGGAGTACTTACAGTCCAACTAGTGACAACCCTTGTCCAAGTAGAAGCATCATCTGAAACATCTATATTCATTGTCTGAGGAACATCGTAAGAATATATCCACACCCTCACTGCACTGATACATTTTTTACTGTCTAAATTTCCATAAGTCCACTTTGGAGCTCCTGTCGCACTACCAAACCAATAATCGGTAGTGATACCATTAGAGACATTAGAACATGGATAATAAGAAGGGCTATATTCGTCACTACAAACATCTGTGCCTGTTATCTGATAGGATGCAGTACCGCCACAATCCGCAGCCTCTACTTTCTCATGATTATTTGTTGGGTAATAAAACCCCACTAGCATGATGCCAGTTATTATCAGCAAGCTAATCAAAATTTGTTTGCGGAAAAATTTCATAATAATCAGGATTTTATTAATTTAATCATCAATTTATCACCTCCATCCCGTGGAAGTACAGGTCGTTTTTTTAACAGTATCTTGAGAACAATCAGGGTTACCCGCACCCATACCATTATACGATATTAAATATACACTCCAATACGCTCTTGCTGTCCAAGAATCTGAAACACAATGATTTACACAGTTATAATAACAAGTACTGCCGCTTGCAAAATATGTCGGTTCTTTAGTAGTATCCGTCGTATATGCGCAATTTATATTAGCAGTTTGAGCACACGTACCTGAAGTACAACACCCGCCATCACAAAAACCACAAGCTTTACAGGTAACATTATCATCTGTCCAACCCACATGAGGTGATCTTCCATCACATTGAGAAGGCGCACCACACCCAAAAGGAGAACTGCCAGATTGACAAAGCCCATAACCTCCACCTGTCCATTCACACGCTCCGGCGCAATTCATTGCACAATCTGAAGAACAATTAGAAGCAGTTTCTCCACAAGAAGAATTACAAACTCCATTTCCACAAGAATAACAGCTCGTTGAACAATTTGTTGTGTGACTCTCTGTACATCCATCTCCATCGCTATCGTAACAATTATTATAAGTGGTTCCAGAACATCCAGAAGAAGAACATTCATTAGTACATAAACAGCTTGTATCATAATTGCAATACGCGTATGTGGCGTTATCAGTAAGACATTTATCAGTAGTAGAGACACAATCCTCAATAGATGACCATGATGACCAAGTTCCATAAGTTATAGTGCCATTACAATTTGCACCAGAGCCAGAACATTTTTGACTATTCGTTCTGTTCATACTTTGAGGATCACTACCACAGGTCGTTCCCGTACATTGATAATCATATTCTGTCCAAGTATTGCAAACATAAGAAGAAGGATTGAAAGAATCACTGGGGCAAGTTGTGCTTGAACCAGTACAATATTCTGTAACATCACAAGCCCCTGCTGAAGCTCGACAAACATAACTTGACGACCGATAATTACACCCATCACAACAAGCGCCTGAAGAACAAGTGCAAGCAGGACTTACTGTAATTGTTGCCCAATTATAAGCTGTTGTTCCACCTCTATCAACTCTTATCGCTGCTGTATATGTTCCTATGGAAGAATAATTACAAATATCGGTGGCAGTGTAAGAAGTAGCAGAAGTTGTTTGGTCTAGCTCATAAATTCCATCATTGGTGCAGTCAAATCTGTACCTAATATTGCCTGTTGCTGTTCCGGAAACGCTAGCTGTAAAATCAACACCATTTAATGGCGCTGTGCCAGAAGAAGGACTGGCAGAAAGAGTAGTAGAAAGAGTTGAAGCAACCAAATTCCCTTTTACAATTTTCGCATTGGTGGCTGACTTTGCTATTATGCCGTCAACAACAATACTTTTGAGATTATTGAAAATTAATCTTGAATTAGCGTTAATTTGAACTGTAACGCCTGTTCCTATTGTAAGATTACGTAAGATTACCTCCTTCCACACCATCATCGCCCGTAATTTCACATAAAGTGCTACCTCCAAGAGTTGCTGTACTTATAGTATAATTCGTGTTTGTCGTGCCTGTTGGAATACATTTTGGCGTTATCCCATTTCCAGAAACAGGTCTACTCGCTCCAGCTGCCCCAGAGAATACAACAGTACCACTGAAGCTTCCAACGCTTGTAGGACTAAACTTAATTGTAGTGGACTGACTGGCTCCAGCAGTGAGATTATATGTACAACCATTAAAGCAAGAAAATGGCGCCGTTAAACCGCTTACAGAACCTAATAATGCTCCTCCACCCGTGTTTTGAACAGTAAAATCCATATTATAATAAGCTCCATTATTAACATTGCCAAAATTAAGAGATGCAGGAGTAACAGAAATGGTGGGGTTGGGCAGTGTATATGTAACACTCAACTTCGGCTCGTAGCCTGAACCTGTCTCGGCAGTATAAGGATAAATATACTCTTCATAAAAAATTCCGCTGATATCATTAGAACTCCTAAGACATAGTTTAGTTATCGCACCTGTGCCTTTTTGAATCCATCCGATTCCCTGGGAGCTCATAGGAATATTGACATATAGACCAAAATTAGTATTAAATGCGCTACTACCTATCTGTCCACCGTTACCTGAATAATACCCTTTATAAAAGTCACTCCCGCTTAAAGGAATTTGAGGATGGCTTGGTTGTCCGCTCTGAATAACCACATTAAAGCTTCCTGGACCAGGACTACCGCTCATTAAACCAAGGGTTGCTGCGCTAATGGTCGCAGTTGAAGGAATTGCGGATGTATCAAAATATACAAATCCTCTCATTATTCTATACTTTCCCTGAGAAGTGCTATATTGCCCAACACTCAAATCGTATGTCCTTACATAATCAGCGGTATAAAGATTCCAAACGCTTGAATAATTTGTAGAGCCAATGGGCATTAAATCACCATCTTCCAAAGAAGAAGAACCAACATAAGAATCATCAATGACAACGGGGTAATCAACTGAATCAAAACTTGACGAACTTAAAATTTTTCTATCTCCATCTATCCTGAAGCTCTCTAAAGGATTTTTTTTAGCATCAATAGCATAAGGGGCGGATGCTCTAAGGTTGCCCGATATATTTGACTTTATTTCAATATCGCCGTTCGGGTTTAATGCAAATATATAAAATTCTAAAATGTTTCCCTCTATTAATCTCAGCTGTCTTTTACAAATCCCGTAATCCCACTCAAGAACATTGTTATGATAATTTTTATTATAAGGATCATTTTTTAATAAAATCGGGGTATCAGAAATAGGCATCACTTCTTTTTCATTAAGGAAAATCTGAGGATTCCACTTGGCTATATCTCCTTTTTTAATACCTTCAGATAAATCATAAATGGCGCTTACCATAGTATTCGCGCCATTAACGGAGACAGCAAAAAAATTATTCCCACCCTCAAATAAACCTTCTTCTTTCTGTGCCCAAGCAATATTAATTTCTTCCCCATCCTGATTAATTTTGGGCACACTGGAAATCTCCGCCTGGAATTTTCCATTGCCTAAATTTTCCACCAAAGTATAGGGGTTAATATATTTTTTAGTTCCCGGGACTGTATCAGACAACTCTTGGTAAAATTTAATCATTTCCTCCTGTGTCAAAATTTTACCTCCTGGCTGAGGTTCATTGGGTTTAATAGTTTTAAATTGAAGTATGAAAAACAAAGCGACCGCAATGACTATTACTAGTAAAATTGCAGGAAAAATAATCTTATTATTTATTTTTAACATATTTTTAAATACATTATAAAAATTAAGGAGCGGAGTGCCAGAAAAGCCCCATTTGGTTTTTCTGACCAGCTTTTAATAAATATTCAAAATTAACCTGATAAGATATTCCTGGTTCTAAATTTTGGGGATTCCAATTAATTTTATAATGCGCAATATTTTTTTCTTTATCCTCAAAGAAACGGACAAAATTTAAAATCTTAAATCCATTTCCATCTTGGACGGTAGCTACAGCGGATTCAATTTCATCTGGATTCTTTAAAATAAGAATTATTGTTTGCTCTTCTCCTTGTTTTAATTCAAAAGGGTCAAACATTACTTCCACAAAGTTTCCAGCTTCATCTCCTGAAATAGAAAATCTATCTCCCCTTTGAGATAATTCATAAGGTTTATTAGTATTCCCCAGCGATATCAGCTCTTCGTTCATTG
Organism: Candidatus Parcubacteria bacterium; assembly: GCA_026395615.1. GTDB lineage: Bacteria > Patescibacteriota > Minisyncoccia > Minisyncoccales > PEYH01 > PEYH01. The sequence goes on from JAPLYH010000051.1 coordinate 55,855, forward strand.
TCCACCAGCCCTCAATATCTCCCCACAGCCAAATACCTAAAAGAATAACCAATAATAGGACAATTATCATAAAGGAGATTGTTTTTTCCATAATGATTGATTATTAATCATTAATCACTAATCATTTTCTAAAAGAATCAATATCTATAAAAGATTTAACTGTTTGGTCATCGTATAAATTACCCTTATCTTCTGCGTGGTCTAAACGAGTGGCAATCAAACGATAAGAAAACTTAGAATTCTCTTGCCCTTGTGCTAATTTAATAATGAATTTTGAGCCATCAATATAGGCATAAAGAGAAGCGTTATCTTGAGTTGAAACAAAAGGAATAATACTTTCTCTATAAGCGGTCTGCCAAAATAACCACAAATCAGAACCTTCCAATTCTTTTGCCAAATCAAGCTCTAAACTATCCCCTATCAATTGGGATTCCCCGACTACCTCTATCTTCTGACCAATTGAATCAGGCAAATAACTGGTATATTTTTTATTGTTGATATTAAATACCGGGTCAATTTCTCTCACGCCCTTAAGTTTATAACCTACAAAATCAATCCACGGCGCAGGCAATGTGCTTCCCGTATTTATAATAAATGGAGAATTGCCTAATGCCGTGCCACTTGTCCATACAGTAATATAGTTAGCTGTACCACTTCCACCTATTCCTCCAGTTGGAGTTTGCCAAGTAGCCAAACCAGTGGCATCAGAA
>JAPLYH010000044.1 GCA_026395615.1 Candidatus Parcubacteria bacterium
TGTATCAAGGGGTTCCGCAAACAAGGAGGGGAGACTATTATGCTAATGTTTTACCTGATAAAATTACTTTGTTTCAGGGCTCGATTGAAGAAGTGGCAGAAACACCGGAACAAATAAAAGAAAAAGTTAAGAGAACTGTTTGGCATGAGATTGCTCATCATTTCGGAATTGGAGAAAAAGAAGTGAGAGAACTTGAAAAAAAGAAATTTAAATAATTTATATTATGTATAACAAAGATATTTATTTAGTTTCCAAGAATAGGAGCAAAGAAATTTTTGAGAAAAATAAACAGATATATTGCCCCTATTTTAAACAAAATATAATTTTAAATTCGGATGGATTTCACCACTTACAATTTTCGAGCCGAAGAGAAAGAGATAAGAAAGAACAAATTTTAAAATTTAATCTTTTACCATTAGCGATTAGTATAATAAAAAAATCCGGAACGTTGCAAGAATACAGAAAATTATTATCTCCTGTTGGCAAACGATCTCAGAAAGAAAGTATGACTATTTGTAAAATAATAGAATACTGGTCCTTTATAGCGATCAATGACAATAAAACAATAAAGATCAAGGTTGTATTGAGAAGAATCGGCAATGGTAATATTATTTTTTGGAGCGTAATGCCTGCTATTAAATTAAAGACAGACATATTAAATAAGATTAGACAATTAGCAGATAAAGGCATAGATGATGAATAGAAAACAAAAAAGCCGATGGATATCAGCTTCTCTGTTGTGCTTGTCTTCAGCTTAGGAAAACCTTAGCTGAACGGGGCTTGCGCCCACAAGCACTACTTACACATTATCATTAATTAGTTTCTTGTCAATAGAGTTATCCACTTTTAAAAAATGTTTAAGTTTGAGATACAGAAACAATCTAAAAAGAGCAGGGCGAGGATTGGAGAAATCACCACGCCTCATGGCAAAATAGAAACACCGGCATTTATTCCGGTGGCAACTTTAGGCGTGATTAAAGGAGGATTAAGTTCGCAAGAAACAGAACAATCAAAAGTTCAGTGCCAGATTACTAATACTTTTCATTTTTTAGATTTAGATAGGGCGGAACAAGTTGAAAAAATGGGCGGACTTCATAAATTTTTTAATTTTAATAAACCGATTTTTACTGACTCAGGCGGTTTCCAAGTTTTTTCATTAGGAAAGGGGAGTGAGCTTGGTTTAGGAAAAATTGGCTCTATTTTTCCGAATGGAGTTAATCAAAAACAAAAAGGCAAGAATCTTTTGAAAATCAGCCGAAAAGGGGCAAGATTTAAATCCCCGCGAGATGGCAGAGAAATATTGCTTACTCCGGAATTGTCTTTAGCGGTTCAAAAACAATTAGGCGCTGATTTTATTTATCTTTTGGATGTTTGCGGGACGCCGTTAGATGACAAGAAAACTGCTAAAAAAGATTTAGAAATAACCAACCAATGGTATAAAAGGTTTTTGAGCGCTTCAAAAGGATTAAAAAATCAAAAGATTTTTGGAATAATCCAAGGCGGAGTTTATAAGGATTTGCGGGAAGAATCAACAAAATTCGTAAATGACTTGCCGGTTTTTGGAATCGCTATTGGCGGAGCTCTGGGAAAAAGTAAAAAAGATATGTATAAAACAATATCTTGGGTTAATAAGGATATTGATTGGCAAAGGCCTCATCATCTTTTAGGAATCGGGGACTTAGAAGTTTTAGAGGAAATTATCAAATTAGGAATTGATTTATTTGATTGCGCTTTACCAACAAGAATTGCGAGGCATGGGACAGCAATGACTTCAAAAGGATACTTAAATCTCAATGCTGGAAAATTAAAAAATGCTTTTGAACCGATTGATAAAAAATGCCAATGTCCGGTTTGTAAAAAATATACAATTGCCCAAATTAACTTTTTATTCAAATCAAAAGAAATGCTGGCTGGAAAACTTTTAACAATCCATAATTTATTTTTCTTGGAAACTAAGCTTGAAGAAATAAGAAAGAAGATAGAATCAGGAAAATTTTAATTTAATTTTTTAAAATATTGATTATTGTCCCGCCTTTTTATAAGTATACAAAGGGCGTTTTTTATTTTGAGAAAAGATTGACATTTAATTGATTCCTTGTATAATAAACCCCAGCATAGGTCTCTTATAAGTGGAGGCCTAGTCCCAATCAGGAGGGCAGCTTGTCCAAACAGTCGGCAAAGGATTTCAGAATCCAGTGTCGAGAGGTTCGGGGGAGAAAGGATTTCGTGGAATGCAGTAGGCACGTCGGGAATGGATTGGTGTTCCAAAGACGACTACCTGTGAGTAGGAGTCATCTCGGACGAGGAATCAATCGTTCACTGAAAACGGTGGCAATCCGACAGGAGGCATAAGAAGATGACTCGTCAAGTCAGCGCGGCCAACACGAGAGAAAGGGTGTTCGCAATCATCAAGCGCATCTTCCCAGACTATAAGGGAGAAGTCAGCTACGGCCTCCGGATAAGCTTCGGAGGATTGGAAGCTACTCCTCTTCAGTGGGGAGAGCTGTGGACAGCAGTAGAGATGGCGTTCCTCGTGGAGATTTCCATCGAGGAATGGAATGTCGTTGAGTCAGTTGGAAACCTGTGTCGGGTGGTTGATCAACTGCTGGCGAACGGACGCATTAGCAGAAGGCGAGTCGAAGATGAGGTGATGGGAATCGTCGGTGGAGTGATTGGAGATGAATGCACGAGGGAAAAGGTCGAAGAACAGCTTCAGTCCATTGATTCTCGACCATCCATGTGCAGAGAGCTCTCTGAAAGAGTTGAAGACAGGTTCTGTCTTCAAGGTCTCCAGTCACGAATTCGGAGATTAACCTTCCAAGAGATGGTTGATCTCCTCGTCGCCGAGCTTGAGCCGGCTTGAGCCGAAGGAGGTGGAAGCGTGACCAAGGATGAGATTCGTGCTGGAGTTGCAGAAGTCATTGTAGAGCAACTCAAGCTGGATCCAGAAAGAGAGATTGAAGATACCGATAGTTTCAGAGATGAACTCGGCGCTGATTCTCTTGACGTCGTCCAGATCATCATGGAACTTGAGGATCAATTCGGTGTCCATATTCCCGATGAAGAGGCGGAGGCATGCGAAACCTTCGGGGAAGCCGTTGATCTTGTTGACCGAAAGGTCAACCCTCCTCCTTCCTCTTGAGAAGGAGGACCTGGCGCTGCCAGACACACGGTGTCTGCCAGCGCCTCTTTTTTTCTTTGACAGAAAACTCTACTAAGGCAGAGTTTTCTGTCAGCCCCGTAGCCCCGAGTAAAGCGAGGGGCGGAGGGAGAAAACATAAATCCAGCAATTTTGCGAAATTTCGCGAAGCGAAAATATAATTTTTGCAAAATTGCGTAGGTTCTTTCCTTTCGGAAAGAACCTTGGCCTTAGGCCAGGGATTTCTATTTTCATAATTGAAAAAAAGATAAAACCAATGTAAGATTGAGTCATATATGGATAATGCTTCCAAAAAATCTAAATATTTAGATGGCTTGAATCCAGAGCAAAAAGAGGCGGTTTTGCATAAAAATGGCCCTCTTTTAATTGTCGCCGGGGCAGGAACAGGTAAAACTACTGTGATTACTCATCGCTTGGCTAATTTAATAGAAAGCGGATTGGCAACAGCTCCGGAAATTTTAGCCGTGACTTTTACCGATAAAGCAGCGGGGGAGATGGAAGAAAGAGTTGATAGATTATTGCCTCTCGGTTATTTAGATTTATGGGTTTCTACTTTTCATTCTTTTTGCGAAAGGATTTTAAAAGAGCACGGATTAGATATTGGACTGCCAACGAATTTTAAATTACTTGACCAAACAGGAAGTTGGGTTTTAATCAGAAAAAATCTAGATAAATTTAATTTGGATTATTATCGTCCGCTAGGAAATCCGACAAAATTTATTCACGCTTTAATAGACCATTTTTCCAGATGCAAGGATGAAGCCATTTATCCGGAAGATTATCTTCAATATGCCGATGATATAAAAAGAAATTTTGATGATGGGATTTTTGGAAGCAGGGCAATGGATAAAAAAGAGAAAATTACCCAGAAAGAAATGGAAATTGAACAGAAAAGAATCAGTGAGCTTGCTGATGCTTATCATATATATCAACGCCTGCTTTTAGAAAATAATGCCTTGGATTTCGGAGACTTGATAAATTATTGTTTGAAATTATTTAAGGAGAGGCCAGCGATTTTAAATAAATACAGAAGTCAGTTCAAATATATTTTAGTTGATGAATTTCAAGATACTAATTGGGCGCAATACGAATTAATAAAAATATTAGCCAAACCAGCCAATAACCTTATGGTTTCTGGGGACGATGACCAATGCTTGCCTGGTCAATCAAAAATACAAATATTTCAGGATGGAGAGATAAAAGAAAAACCCATAAAAAACGTTCGAAAAGGAGAGATGGTATTGACTGCAGTTGGCAAGGGACACATCGGAGTCTCTAAAGTAAATAAAGTATTTAAAAAGAAGAAAAAAACAAGGATGCTGACTTTAACCACGGAAAGTGGTTATAAATTAAAGGTTACAGATAATCATAAAATGTTTTGTTTTGTCCCTAAAACCTCACAACAAGGTTTTCATTATGTGTATCTGATGTATCGTCAAGGGTTGGGTTGGAGAATAGGGGTGACTGATGATTTAATTTTGCGGTTAAATTTAGAGCGATCAGCGGACCTTATTATTGGCCTCAAATCATTCTCTACTGACAGAGAGGCCAGATATTACGAAACATTTTGGTCTTTAAAATATGGGATACCGACCAGCTGTTTTCAAAAGAGGAGAGGCGTAATAATAGAGGGTGAGTTTTTGAAAAAACTTTATCAAGATTTAGATATTCAAAATAGCGTTATGCGTTTGGCAGAAGATTTCCATATAGACCTCAATAGTCCACACCACTGTTTAGGCGCTGTTTATAGGGGGAACAAGAGAAGAATTATTATTAACCTTAATATGTGTGCAAGACGATACCGAAGTAAGGAGCATGTCAAGAAGGGCAAGCTTTTGTTGCTAAATCCGTCGATAAATCATCAGGTTTCTCTCGAAACTTCTGATACAAAAGTGTTGCAGAAAATTAAGGAAGCAGGATATCCTCTAAAAAATGCGAAAAAAGGCAAAAGATTTAAAATGGAAAGTATGAATTTAAGCGAAGTATGGCGCGTGGCTGAAAAATTAGAAAAATTAACAGGTGGCATTATAAAAGTTAAATTTAATGTAGCGAGTAAGTATAACAAGATAAAAAGTCATCGCCGGAGCCGCAGTTCTAATATTATGCCTGCTAAAAATTTATTACCTGGCCATTACTTACCAATAAGATGCGGGTCAGAGATAATTTATGACCGAATCGTGAAAATACAAGAAAAAGAAAACAACGAAACAGTATATGATTTAGAGATAGACAGAACGCATAATTTTATTGCCAATAATATCGTTGTTCATAATTCTATATTCCGTTTCAGGGGCGCTTCTCTCAATAATGTTCTGCAATTTAAAAAGGATTTTCCCGAATCAAAAGAAATAATCCTTGTGGAAAATTATCGTTCAACTCAAAATATTCTTGATTTGGCTTATAATTTTATTCAATTGAATAATCCGAATCGCCTTGAATATCAGCTAAACCAGGATAAAGAACTGGCTATTGAAGCAAAAGAAAAAGGAATAGAACTTTCCTCTTTTAAAAGAATAGATAAGAAACTAAAGGCCAAAGACGAATCAAAAGGAGAAGTTGAGCATCTTCATTTTAAAACACTTGAAAGGGAAGCGGCCGGAGTTGCTAAAAAAATTATCCAAATATTGAACCAGAATAAAGAAGCAACCTATTCTGATTTTGCAATTCTTGTCAGGGCAAATAATTCTGCCACCTCATTTTTCAAAGAATTTGAAAGGCAAAGAATTCCTTACGAGTTTTTGGCTTCAAAAGGACTTTATTCCCAACCAATTATATTAGATATAATCTCTTATTTCCGAATGCTTGATAATTATCATGAAAGCTCGGCTTTAAGCAGAATTTTAAGTTTGCCTTTTCTTTTAATATCGACAGAAGAACTTGTAAAAATCAATCAATTTAGCAAGAAAAAGACCCAATCGACATACGAGACATTACAAGAATTATCTTTGGTTAAAGGAATTTCAAAAGATACGATTAAAAAGATAGGTTTTATAGTTGATTTAATAAAAAAACATTCCAAATTGATTAGAGAAAAAAGTATAGGAGATATTTTTCTCGCTTTTTTAAATGATTCCGGATATTTAAAATATATTGTGAAACAGAATAATGAAAGGGACATAAACTTGATTACCCAGTTCTATAAAAAAATAAAATCATTTGAAGAAAGCAGTCCCGAGCCGACACTAGTTAATTTTGTAGAGGCAATGAATATGGAATTTGAGTCGGGGGAAACCGGTTCGTTGGAAACAGATATTGAAAAAGGACCGGATGCGGTGAAAATAATGACAATTCATTCCGCCAAAGGGCTTGAATTTAAATATGTGTTCATCACTAATCTTGTGGACAAAAGATTTCCAACAATTGAAAGAAAAGAGGAGATTGAATTGCCGGAAAAATTAGTAAAAGAAATCGTGCCGACCGGAGATGTCCATCTCCAGGAAGAAAGAAGATTATTTTATGTGGCGATGACCCGGGCAAAAAGGGGACTATTCTTTACTTCTGCGGAAGATTATGGCGGAGAAAGAAAGAAAAAAATATCCCGCTTTTTGCAAGAAATGAATTTAGAAAATTCTGGAGAGAGGACAGTTGAGTAAATATCTCTTAACCCGGTTAAAACAAAAAAGAGCAAAGCTCAAAAATATAATATCCCATCACATTTTTCATATTCCCAA
>JAPLYH010000024.1:0-4147 GCA_026395615.1 Candidatus Parcubacteria bacterium
ATAATTTAAATCCCTGTAAAACCGCCAAATCTCTAAATATATATTCTCCAGCAGGAAGAGTTTTGTCTTTTGAAATTTCCGTCAAAGGGTCGTACTCGTTTATAATTCCGTCGCTGTCCAAATCAGAATAAGGAGAAAAATTTTGCTGTCCAGGCGTAGGATCCTGATCCTCAAAATCCTGGTTGTTATTGTCCGTGTCCGCATATCGTAAATAACCGTTCTCATCTGGAGACAATTTACGAGCCAAACTTTTATCAATTGAACTTGTTGCTGCTTTTGTTTCATAAACAAGCGGCTGTCCCCACCCAACAGCGTCAATCTTGCAATCTATCGCCTCCTGAGTAGTGGTTGCTTGACCTGGATCACAAGAGAATAGGGCGACAGCGCCATTGTCATCGCTCAAATGAGTTTGATATGGTTTCCAATCAGATTCTTCTTCAGAATAATCGCCTAATCCTATCACAATATATGTTTTCGCCGGCATAGAAGGAGTGCTTGTGGAAAACTTTTTATTCAAAAATGGATTATTCCAATCACGGCCAGATGAAAAATAACTAAAATAATAATCAGTTAAGAAAATTTCTTGCTCAAGCGGATTATAAATTTCTACGAATTCTTCATCTCCTGCCGCCATAACTTCTGTAATTACTAACCCTGAAATAAGATTTTCACCTCCTTCGTTTCCATTATTTTCTTCCTCGTTATTTTGTTCGCCCTCGCCATCTTCTCCTTGATTCTCATTATTATTTTCATCCTGTTGTTCGCTACTAACTTCGCTATTTTCTGTTTTTGGGGTTCCCATAATTCCGTTCGTCCCCTGTCCGCTATAATTATGCCAGGATAAATCCGCCCCTCTTTCCATTGTTTGTTTAGTATTATTATCACCAGCTGGCCAAACAGTATTCGCCACAACCTCATCAACCAAAACACAATTACCATTAAAAAGACGCAAACTTTCATTATCATTTGCTAATGTTCCGTTATAAATAATATCGGCCGTTATATTTGTGACCGTCTCGTCATTATTTCTTTCTAAAAGATAAAATCCGTTGGCCGGAACAATATGATTCGCACTAAAAATTATTTTGATTTGCTCATCTTTGTCTAAAAGTTGCCAACTATTTAAATTCACAGCAGAATTGGAAATATTTTTTAACTCAATCCATTCTTTCATATATCCTGCCTGACTCCCCATCCAAGCAACCTCATTGATTATTACTGGCGAGTAAACAGGAACTGTTAAATTATTCTGTGAACAAAGCGGGGGAGGCGAACTGCTCCCGCCTCCGGAAATATTCTGATTTGAATTAGAATTGTTTGTCTGCTCTGTGCTTGTCGCCGATTCTTCTCCGTCATTATCTTCATTATCTCCTTGGGTGTTATAAATAAACTCTTGGCTTAAAGAATTTTTCGGGGAAAGAGATTCATTAATTGAGAAATCAGCAGAATTATTATTTGTATCAATATAATTAGAACGCTCTAAGCTTTTCCCGGTTCCCAACCCTTTTTCCAAAATTTTTCCCTGATTTTCAACAGCGGATCGCATCATTTTTGTCCGCGATTATCGCTCCACTAACACTACTCAATTGACTGCTAAAAATTGCATCGCTTTGAATCTTTTTATCATTGGTTAACAGTTCTCCTCCGACTAAAAGAAAATATCCCTTAGCGGGAATTTTATTATTTGTCCAAGTAATTTTCTTCTTCGTTATATTGTTATTCGCATCAACCAATTGAAGTATAAAATTATCATCACTTAAATTAATAGGCGCGCTATTGGGATTATAAAGTTCAATAAATTCATTTTTAGCGCTATCAAAACCTGCGCAAACTTCATTTATTATAATATTTTGCCCGATTTGATTATTTTTCTCAGATTCAAGCTCTGCTGCTATTGAAGATGTTCCTGATGCCTGCAAAAGATTTATTCTTTTTCCCATTGCGTCCAATTGCGCTTGTAATGACTCAACTTCTTCCATAAACGCTAATAGTTCATCCTCTGTAACTATATCTTGGGCTTGATTTTCTAAAGCATTCAACTTAGCTTGTCCAAGAAACGATTGAAAGGCGCGAAACTGTTTTAATATATTATCAATAAATTGACCCAATGCGCTGTCCGCGGACAAATCTATCGTCCCATCCACATTCGTTTCTATTTCGGGAGCATCTACCACGGAGGCACCAGAAAAAATATCACCTATTTTTCCAAAAAATTCTTTAATTTTATCTCCGACCTTTTCTAAAAATCCTTTTTCATGAAAATCAAAATAAGGAACATTGTTCGGAAATTCAATCTCAATGTTTGGCTGGGATTTCCAAGAATAACTGTGAATAATATCACTTTGCCAATAACCATTTTTTTCTCTCTTCATTTCTCCAGTCATGGTTAAAACAAATGGAGGAAGTTTTTTACCTTTTAGATATTCATCAGAATAATTCCAGCCAGTGCCCCAAGAATTAGTCAAAGAACCATAAGAACTAGGAGCACTTATTGACTTAGTAGAAAAAATTTTTATTATTACATCTCCTTCGCTATCTATTCTTGGATTATATAAAATAATATATTGAAATCGCGCTTTTTCATTTTCTTTTTGAAAATTATTATAAGAAAAATCTAAATTTCCTGTTGCTATTTTAATTTCTTTTTCTTTTAACCACTGGCTCAAAAAATTGACTGATTCTTTAATTGTTAGTTTTTCAAACTCACCAATTAAGTCAGAAATGTTTTTTGTTAAAGCCATCTTTCCGAATTTAAAGCCAATTTTCGCAATCTCTTTTATAATTTCTATTGGCGACTCTATTAATAAATAATCCCTGATATTATCTCTAACCGATTTTCTCACAATTACCTCAATTGCTTCTTCTTCCGCACTCGCCGTAGAGACCACTGATTCCATCCAAGCGTCGGTCAATGCTTGCGGCATACTCCTTAAAATACTTTTCGCGTCAGCATTATTCAAATAAATAAATTTGCTTAAATTTTCTGTGCTGAAATCACTATCATCTAAGGCAAAAACAGGGAAAATCCCGAACACAAAAATTCCAAAAATAATAAAGAAAACAGAGTAAAAAAGATTACTTTTCATTTCTCCTTAAATTTTATTAATAGATAGAAATATTTTTTAAGAATTCATCAATCAAAGCAGAGCATCTTTCTTTCTCGCTAGGAAGAAATAAAGTATCAAATGAATATATCTTGTCTTTAATCGGTATTTGTATAACAATGGTTGTCCCCCATTCTGGGCGGTCATATATTGTCTTTAAGCCTTGATGTCCGCTAATATCAACTACTTCCATTGTGCCCGAGATTCCTTGCGAAAACCTACCCGGATTTCCTATGCTATCTTGCACTATCCCAGAAGTTATTTCATCGTATTCTATCCAAGCACTAAGCCCACACCCAGAAGTAAGGAATCCCGCTTCGTTTGTTGTGATATCCGGGCTATTAAAATTCACTATCCACTCATCAGGACCTATCTCTTTTTTTTCTACATTCCATCCTTGTGGCGCTTTAAAATTTATTCCGGCATGTTTATCTTCCACGATTTTTCCATCAAATCCATCTTTAATAACATAATATTTTGGCGCCTCATATTTAACTCCAGGCGTAAATCTTCCTCTATCTTCACTAAAACCCCAATACATTAAAACACCAATTATCGCTAAAACAAAAATTCCTAAAATTATAAAAAGACAAATTTTTTTCTTCATATTAAAAAAATAAAATATTCAGATATTGTAATCTGTTTTTCAAAATCAAATCAAATCAAAATAATGTAATTTTTGTGGATAACTTCTGCCTAAAAATTACGCCACCCGGCAGCGTAGTGAGATTCCTTTTACTGGGCGCGACTTCCAATGTTTTATAAAAATTACGCCACCCGGCAGCGTAATTTAAGAAATTTTAATTTAATTTTGGACTTAACTTAAAATTGTTGTAAATTATTCTAAAAAATCCACTCTGCTTATTCCTCTCACAAAGCTACTTGATTTAGATGATATCCAAGAATTTATTTCGTTCTTAATATTTTTTTCTCCGTCAAATAATTTTAAGAAAAAATCCTTTTCAACCAAAGATGAAAAATTATTTTTTCCTAAATAATCCCAATAACTCGACCAACGATAATCCTTTTCTAAAAAATTAAAC
>JAPLYH010000024.1:4188-18660 GCA_026395615.1 Candidatus Parcubacteria bacterium
TCTAAAAAATTAAACACATCCGACGGTTTTGCAACTTTCCAAGATTTCCATTCTGGCTCAATTATCTCAACTGGATTTGTTTTTATATAAATAAAATTATTTCTTAGTTGCGTTTCTGATTGAATAAGTTTAGCTCTATATCTTCCCTCAAAAAGAGATCCCGTCCTTTTATATTTTTTATTAAAATAATGGACATAACCGCCAAGTTTCTTTGTATATTTTGCGATACCATCCTCTCTCAACTGGCGGACAAGTAAATGGAAATGATTGTCCATAAGAGCAAACGCGTGAATTTCAACTAATGGGTGCTTGGATTTATAATTCATTACTAATGGCTCTTTCTCCTGCTTCCAAAAAGCTCGGGATTGCCAGGGTGATGGTTCTGTATCATTAAAAACTAACAAACTATTAATAAAACGCAGGCGATCTTCATTATCTAAAAAAATTTTGCGCCGATCATTTCCACGTTCTATAATATGATAGAATTCTCCATTAACTAATTCTGTTTCTCTTTTTGGCATAAATATATCATACCTTATTAACGTTATAATAAAATTTTTTAATGATTTAGGTTCTGTGAATAACTTTCCCCCAAAAATTACGCCACCCGGCGTCGTTGTGAGATTTCCCTTATCTGGTATGGCTTCCGACGTTTCACGAAAATTACGCCACCCGGCGGCGTAATCTCAAAACATCGTAGTCTCAAAATTTAGCTAAAAATTATATAATTTTAATATTCCTTATTGAAAAAGTTTATAAAAAAATATTTTAAAACTTATTGAAAAAATTTATTTAAAAAACCTGCAAAAAACATTTATTAAAAAGAAATAAGAGACAGAGCAATCTGTCTCTTGGCGTAGCTTTCTCAAAGAGAAAGCTGATATTCAGTTGTCAAGGTTCAACGGGTTTAAGGAGCCCGGGTCGGAGAGTCAGAAACCCTCCGACCCGGGAGGAGCCATGAACGCCCGATTGGGGCGCTTGAAGCAGAAATCCGTTTCACGCACCGCTGCTGTACGTAATCTCGTAGACGAACGTCGTCGTCTACAGGACCGCCAGGGCGTACATCGCGACAGCGACGAGGCTCACGAACGACACGATCAGTACCCTTCTCTTCATGTTCCGCACTTCCTTCACGAAACCTGCAGATAGCAGGGCTTGTGCTGTTCTTTCAGTGTCCATTCCCGCTGTGCTGTGCTCAACTAGTGGAAACCTGGAAGCTGGTCTACAGGACCACCACGACGCCCGCCGCCATCGCGACCGCGGACAGGACGAGGATGAGCGCTAGACTCAGTACCATCGCTCTCTTCATACATACCTTCTTTCCAGGACCTGCTAGGGCAGGGCTTGTGTTCTTCCTCGGCAGGTCACGTTGTGAACAATAGAGGTTCACACTGTGACCACGCTCAGTACGCCTAATCTTCTCTTCAGAGTGACCACCTCCTCAAACGAGAACTCCTTCACCCAAGACAAAGAACATCTTGAGTTCAGGCCGAAAAACCCAAATCCTGTTAAGATTTTTCAGCCTGAACTCAATTATTTTATTTTAACTCCCTGTCTTTTTTTTGACAAACTTTTCAAAGAATTGAATACAATTTTCCCAGCTTTTTCGCTCAAGCTGATTGTTTCCCCATGTTTTACATCTCCAATAACAATCTGTAAAGAAAGCGGGTCAAGAATAAATTTCTGAATTACTCTTTTCAATGGCCTTGCACCTAAATTAGAATCAAATCCCTTGTTCGTCAATAATTCTTTGACTTCCTTATCAACTCTTAATTTTATCCCCTTCTTTTCCAAGCGTTTTGAAACTTTGGCAAGCTCAAGGTCAACAATTTCCAGAATTTGTTTTTTGCTAAGGTAATTGAAAATTATAATTTCATCAACCCTGTTCAAAAACTCCGGCCTGAAACTTTCTTTTAAGGCCTCATTAACTCTGTCTTTCAATACTTGATATTCTTCTTCTTTATCATCATCGATAAATCCCATTGTCCCCATTTTGGCAATATATTCCGAACCAAGATTAGAAGTCATAATAATAATGGTGTTTTTGAAAGAAACCTGTCTGCCTTTAGCATCTGTAAGCCGCCCGTCGTCCAAAATCTGAAGCAAGATATTAAAAACCTCTGGATGAGCTTTTTCTATTTCATCCAAAATCAAAACGCTATATGGCCTTCTTCTTATCTTTTCGGTGAATTGTCCAGCTTCTTCATAGCGGACATAACCTGGGGGCGAACCAATCATTTTGGAAACGCTATGGCGCTCCATATATTCGGACATATCCAGGCGAATCAAGGCGTTTTCATCATTGAATAAAAACTCTGCCAAAGCTTTGGCTGTTTCGGTTTTACCGACTCCTGTGGGTCCTAAGAATATAAACGAGCCAAGGGGCTTATTCTCTTCAGCTATGCCTGCCCGGCTGCGCCTTATAGCATTAGAGATCGCTTCAATCGCTTGGTTTTGTCCTATCACCCGGCGGGAAATAGAATCTTCCATTCTTACTAATTTTTTAACCTCTTCTTCCAATAAATTAGTAGCTGGAATTCCTGTCCAACGAGAAACTACCCGGGCGATATCATCTTCCCCGACATCTTCTTTTAAAACCTGATTCTTTTTTCTGAAATTTGTAAGCTCTTGTTCTTTTTTCTGAATTTCCTTTAAAATATTCGGAACTGTCCCATATTTAATGCGCGCCACTTTTTCCAAATCGCCTTCTCTTTCAGCAACCTCAGCCTCAAAATTCATTTTCTCATTATCGGTTTTCAAAACCTTCAATGCTTGGATCAAATCTTTTTCCGTTTTCCATTTCATTTCCAAGCCTTTGGCTTTTTCTTTCAAATCAGCCAATGTCCTAAGGCAAACAGCCAATCTTTTCTTGGACGCGGCGTCTTGTTCGTTTTTTAATGCTTCTCTTTCTATGGTTAACCGTTGCATTTCTTTTTTTACCTCTTCCACTTCCGCTGGTTCTGACTCCATATCCAAACGCAACCCGGAAGCAGCTTCATCCATCAAATCAACAGCCTTATCCGGTAAAAACCTGTCTGAAATATACCTAGCTGAAAGTTCGGCTGCAGCAATCAATGCTGAGTCCCTTATTTTCACTCCGTGATGAAGTTCGTATTTATTTTTAATGCCTCTTAAAATCGCAATCGTATCTTCAATACTCGGTTCCGCAACATATACGGGCATAAATCTTCTTTCCAGAGCTGAATCCCTTTCTATATATTTTTGATATTCTTTTAAAGTAGTTGCTCCAATTGCTCTTAATTGTCCGCGGGCAAGGGCTGGCTTCAATAAATTAGAAGCATCAATCGCTCCTTCGGCAGCCCCAGCTCCCATTACAGTATGAAGTTCGTCTATAAAAAGGAAATACTTATCCTTAGCATGTTCAACTTCTTTTAAAAGCGCCTTGATTCTTTGTTCAAACTCTCCGCGGAACTTTGTTCCGGCAATCAAAAGTCCAAGATCAAGCGCGATTATTTCTTTGTTCTTCAAGCTCTCCGGCGCGTCTCCCTTTATGATCTTCTGAGCCAATCCTTCCACAATAGCGGTTTTTCCAACTCCTGCCTCTCCAATCAAAACCGGATTATTTTTCGTCCGACGAGAAAGAATCTGGACCACTCTTCTTATTTCATTCTCCCTGCCAATAACCGGGTCAAGCTTTC
Organism: Candidatus Parcubacteria bacterium; assembly: GCA_026395615.1. Lineage (GTDB taxonomy): Bacteria > Patescibacteriota > Minisyncoccia > Minisyncoccales > PEYH01 > PEYH01. The sequence goes on from JAPLYH010000024.1 coordinate 7,848, forward strand.
CCAACTCCGCTAATTTTGTAAGATTCTTGCAATATTTTTCTATTACCTGATATTTAGATTCAGGCTCCGGGTCAGTAATGTTTTCTCCGCCCCTGATTTCTGATAAAAGATTTATTGTGCTTTCATAATTGAGACCGGATGATTCGTATAAAGATAAAATTTTCTTCGCTTCAGATGAAATTTCTAACAGAGCGAGAAACAAATGCTCAACAGAAATAAACTGATCTTTCATCTTGATTGATTCCTTTCTTGCCCTGTCAAGAACACTTGCCAAATCCTGAGTAAGATAAAACTGAAGTCCCATCTGTTGTTCATCAATATCGCCGAAATTGGAAATATGTTCCCTTAATTTAATCGCCTTGGCAACTTTATTTTTTAAATCTGCTAGGTCAATCTTCAATTTACGCAATATAACCAAAACAATCGTATCTTCTTGACTGATTAAAGAATATAAAAGATGCAGAGCGTCAATCTGTTGTTGGTTTTGTTTGCGAGCCAGCGATTGGGCCATTAAAATCGCCTGCTGAGCTCTCTGAGTAAATTCTCCGCCAGGATTAGCAAACATAATTTGATAATTACATTATATATTTAATTTAACCCTAAAAATACCCAAAAGTCAACCTTAAAAGCTTTTTCGGATTTTAATCTTACCTACTCTTTTTTCTCGCCAAGAGTTACGGAGACAGATATTTCTTTTCCATCTCTTAAAATTTTGAGATTGACTATATCGTTTGGATTATAATCCAAAATAGTTTTAGCTAAAGGATTGTCAGAACTAATTTTTATATTATTGAACTCCAGAATAATGTCGTTAACCTTAATTCCGGCTTTATCTGCCGGACTTCCGGAAACTACTGCCACATCTGTATTTTTCCCCAAAGAATCTTTTCCAATCCAGGCGCCATAATCAACAGATAAATTATTCGCTTTGCTTATATCTTTCGTAATAAGAGTATAGGAAACCCCTAACCACGGATAAACTATTGTTCCTGTTTTCTGGACTTGTTCAATATCTCTCTTGGCCATATTTATCGGCAAACTAAAACCAATACTTTCTCCGCTTGATGAGCGAGCTACATTTATTCCGATTACTTCTCCTGCTAAGTTTAAAAGCGGGCCTCCGGAATTACCAGGATTAATCGCAGCATCGGTCTGAATTATTCCTTCCAAATTCTCGGCAAAACCCTCTCCTCCTGTGGCAGTGATATTTCTTTCCAATCCGGAAACAACTCCAACGGAAACAGTATTTTGGAATTCCCCTAAGGCATACCCAATTGCTATTACTGTCTGGCCTGTTTGCAAACTGGAAGAATCGCCTAATTTCACAGTGGGAAAAGTTTTTCTTTCGTTTTCAGGAGTATCTGATTGGTCAATTTTAAGCACTGCCAAATCGTAAAACGGGTCTTTTGCCAAAATCTTGGTAGGATATTTTGAACCATCGCTAAAAAATACCGTGTATTCCGCATCCTGCTCCAATGTCACGTGTTTGTTCGTTAAAATAATTCCATCGGATGAAATTACAAAACCAGTCCCGCCGCCAACCTGCTGCTTTTCCGTGCCTTTTTCTCTATATTGAGGAATAAGAAAATCACTTCCGAATGGACTGTTTAATCCGCCAAAAGGATCTATATAATATTTTTCAAGAATCGGAACATCTTTGCTTATAACAATACTAACAACTGCAGGCGAATAATCTTTAACTGCTTTTATAATCCTCTGCTCTTGTGTGGTTTGAGGAATATAATTATTCTGAATAGTTGTGTCTTTTTTGATAATTGGGATTCCCTGCTGTTCCAATATGTCCAAAACTTTATTTTGCCAATAATAGTTAGTAAGAATTGCCCCAACTCCGCCGGCAACAATAGATATCAAAATTATCAAAACAGCTATTGCTCCTGGAGAGCGCTTTATTTTTATCCTATCTTTTGTAATTTGTTTAATATTTTTAAAATCCATTTTTTTAAAAAATGATTTTGTTTTTTCAGGAATATTTGTTTGCCAAAGATTTTTGTTTTCCTCCATTTTATTAATCAATCGCCTCGGCCAAGGCCTTTTGCAACTGATTTTTAAAGATTACCCGGGCAAGAAAAAAATTCAATAACATAAGGCGTGAAAATAAATATGCCGACTATTGCGGTTCCGATAATTGCCATCAAAACCGCGCCTGCTGCCAAATCCTTTATTTTTTTGATTTCTTCATTGTGATTCTTGTCTATTAAATTAGTCACTCTTTCAACTTGGGTATTCATTAATTCTATGCTTAAAACTAAGAAAACGCATAAAACAATTATTGCTCTCTCCTGATGGGTGAGCGGAAAAAAGAACATAAAAAGAATAACAAAAAAAGCAATAACTACCCCTATTCTGATGGTATTCTCTTCTTTAACCCCTATCCATAATCCAGTAAAAGCAACTTTAAAACTTTTTATTAGTTTTCTAAAATTAAATATCATAGATTTGTTTGTATCTACCATTTTGATATACTACAAAACCATTGTCAAATAATTACATAATTTACAATACTTCTTACAAAACTTCAATCGTTAATAAAAAAAGACCAGGATCTGGTTTTAAATATTTAGGAGAAGGGGGGAGGTAAAGGAGCCGAAGCACCTCTTACTCACTCCCCCTCTACTCCATCGCGAGGACAGGACCGCGTCCTTGTCCTCAAGCCGGGCAACTATCCGCACACCGTGCCGGATGCTGGCCAGCTACGCAGTCGGTTCGAGACAACGCCCCCATGGTGGGCCAGCTCTCGAGCCTGCAGTACCTCAGGGTCGTACACCAGATTCACCATCTGGCGCTACGCCAAGGTCTCTGGAAGCACCGACTGTCTCGTGCCGGAGAGCGGAATCCGCCCTCACTAACTTGACTGCTCTAACTGAACTTACTGTCCTGTACTACCGGGCGGGTGAGTAGCTCAACCTTCGCTGTGCTACCCCGCCGTCGCCGAAGTCGAAGAACGATGCCGTGGGTGCTGCGATGTCCTAGTGGATCCGACCGGACCTGCCCCACAACTCTTCATCAGAGTCCTCCCTTCGTTGCCACCGGCAACTCGTGAGTGCGCATGTCGTGCGCCGAAAGCTAGAACCGACGTCCGCAGATGACTACAATCACCTGCCCCCACCTCCTTTTTACCCGGTTGGGTATCGTTAGGTATTATCATATTATCACAATATCCAAATTTTGTCAATAGTTTTATAAAAAATTTAAAACCACAAAATTGTGGATAACTTATTCCAAAAAATTACGCCACCCGGCATCGTTGTGAGATTCCTCTTATCCGGCATGGGTTCCGGCATTTCACGAAAATTACGCCACCCGGCGGCGTAATTTGCCGGTGACGTAATTTCGTTTTAAAAAAATATTATTAAATACTTTGAATAATTTTACTGCATTAACAAGCTCTTCACCTCGTCCCAGATTTCCGGCTGATTTTGTTTAGTTTTCATCCAATACCACCACTCTGACCCCCATAAATAAAAAGTATCTGTGCCAGTATTTTTAGCGAACTGAATTATCTTCTTAAATTTTTCAAGATTCATTGATTTTGCTTGCTCTTCTAACGGAGAATCATACAAAAGAGTGGAGCCCCACGGCTCTGCTTGAAGTTCAACACAAATTGATGATTTGTTAAAAATTTCTTTTATAAGCCAGGCCTTGCGATTATAATAAATTGCGGGAAACGGATATGTAACATGTCTTTTAAGTTCTTTAAACCAAACATTCTTATAAAGCGTAAATCCCAAAACATCTCCCAATTTAGCCGCTTTAAACCATAAAGAATATTCTCCGCTATCAGAGATAACTACTGGCCTATTATCTAAGGATTTCACTTGCTTTATTTCTTGTTTTAAAAATTCATCCCCTAATAGAACGCATTCTCCAAAAGGATAAAGTGGTTCATTCTCAACCTGCCAATATTTTATTGCGGGACTATTTTTATAATGCGAAACTATCCTCTCAACCATTTCTAAGGTTTTTATTTTTTGACTTTCAATATCTAATGAGCCTATCCATTGAGGCATATGACATTCCGGCCATCTCGGGACTTTTCTGCCTATAACTAAAAGTATCTTTGCTCCCCTTTTATCCGCTTCATTAATTTGCCAATCTATATCAGTAAAATCAAAAACTCCTGGCTCTTTTTCTATCAAGTCCCAGTATGCAATGAGTTTTAGATTTTTAATCTGCAAATCATCTAAAATCGCAAGATAATTTTCTTTCCAATCAAGTCCCATTAATTCAGCATGTTTTTGGGAAAAAACAGTCCCCCAATTAATTTTCTCTGCGGGTGTTGCTTTCCCTACAAAAAGAAAAACAAAAACACCGATTATAATTATCAATAAAACCGACAAAATAATTTTTAAAATCTTGGGCATCTTAGATCGTTAATAATATTAATCCTGTAATTATAAACAAAATGGCGAATGCTTTCTGAAAAACTACTTGTTTAGAAATTTTATCAGACAAAAATCTTGGGAATTTATAAGATAAAAGAACGGTTAAAATCAAAAGGAATACATATCTTACCCCCTCTGCCGCGTTTATGAATGCCAAATAAGAAATCGGGGCAAGAAAAATAGCAAGATTTTGCAAAATCCCTGAACCAACTCCAATCAATTGGTTAAAAAGAAATAACAAAATAACTCTCGGTTTTTTGTGAGGTGACAACGTTTTTTTCTGTCTTTTTTTGAAAATTTCCTTTCTGATTTCTTTAGAAAATAAAAATAATAAGGCGACCAGAAAACCACCGACTTTAATCCAGATTAATCCGGAAATAAATGGCTGAGAAATATAAACAAGTTTTGTGGTGAAAAAACTTAGGGCAAATAATAATGCTGTCAGCCCAGACAGAATAAAACTCTTTTTAGTAATACGGTTGTTTTTTTCCAAACTTATCAATACGCTTCCTGTTATTAAAAACACAAACGCCAAAATTTTTCCAGCACTTAATGAAGTGATAGTCTCTCTTGATTGTAAAGCGAAGATATAGCTAAAAATTAGGGTAAAAATCGGTAAAATACCTCCAATTGCAGGGATAACTCTTGATGCTTCAAATAATCGGAGCGATTCAAATAAACCTAATAATCCAAAAAACCAAAGCGCGCCTGAAAGTAGGGCAATGAGCAAAGTTATCGTATCTGGTAAAACAAAACCAAATGGCGCTAATACAAAAACAAAAATACCAAGTATACTTACATAAAAAGCGTAAAGTTTTGGCTTAGCAAGAGGCCCGGTTAATAAAAAATCATCAATAACAGCAGATATTGCCAAGAGAAAATAAGCTATAATTGCGAAGATTATCCAAAGCATGTTTTGTTGTTTATTTTATGGCGAGGATCAATCTTCTATAATCAGCTGATTATTCTTGCAAGTTTCCGAATAAAAATATGCGCTTGGACGAGGTTTTCTCTCAAGGGTTTTATAATCAACTTCAATTAATCCAAACCTGGGCTCGTAACCATCTGTCCATTCAAAATTATCCATCAAAGACCAATAAAAATATCCTCTAATATCAACTCCCTCTTGTATTGCATTATGAACACTCTTTAAAATTTCCCCAATATACCATTTACGATTCTTGTCCTGCGCATCAGCCAATCCATTTTCTGTAATATAAATCGGCTTATTATACTTTTGTAAATCCTTTAATAGATAATAAATCCCCTCTGGATATAACTCCCACCCCATATCGGAAACTTTTTTGTTTTCATTTTTTACTTTAAAAGGAAATCGAATTCTAAGGCGCATATAAAAGTTCAAACCAATAAAATCCGTCTGATTTTTTATTTTATTCAAAAAGTACTCGTTTTGCCACCAATTAAGAAACCTCACGCTAAGCTTATCCAATAAATTTTTATATGGTTCAAAATAAGTATCATTTTTGATTATGCCGACCGAAATATTGCCATCCCCAAATGCTGTAAATAATCTATAAACCTTTTTGTGCGCTTTTATCAAATTATTTACTCCATGCCAAGAAAAGACCATTGGCTCGTTGATTGTCGTCCAAAAATCAACTAAATCTTTATACTCCCCAAACATTTTAGCAGCATATCTTGTAAAATATTGAATGGATTCTTTATTGCTAAACCCTCCTTTTTCAGATAGCCATTGCGGTAAAGTAAAATGATGTAGAGTAACCATTGTTTTAATTCCTCTTCTTTTCAACGACTCTAACACTTTTCTATAATGTTCTATCTCTGCTTTATTAAACTTACCTTCTTTCGGTTCAACTCTCGCCCATTCTATTGAAAAACGATAAGCGTTCTGGTTCAATATTTTCAATAGATCAAAATCTTGCTCAAAACGATTATAATGATCGCAAGCATTACCGGCAGGCCCCTTGCTATTTTTAGGCGGATTAATTTCCCAATCAGAAAACTTGTTCTCTCCCTCCACCTGATAAGCAGAAGTAGCGCTTCCCCATAAAAATTTTTCTGGGAATTTCAATATCATTTAATCCCTAATTTTAATTTAATAATTCTTAATGCTGACTGATTAATCCTATCTTCGCTTATTCTACCATTTTCCAGTGCTTTTTTAAGCGCATTTACCCCGTCCTTCGCGGGCAAACGCCAGCCAGAAAAAACCAAGACATCAACGCCCGATTCCACTGGCATAGATACAATATCTTCTAAATCATATTTATTTAACAAAGAATTTTGATCTAAATCATCAGAAACAACCAAAATATCATTTCCAAGTTCTGTTTTCAAAAAATCAATTCCCTTTTTAGAAAAAGTAAATGGAAAATTTGCATCAATATCTTTATAAATAACATTTGCAGTCATTACCATCTCCGGTTTTGCAGAAATCGCTTGTTTGAATAAATCAACTGGCGGAGTGTTTTCTTTAATCGCCAATTTCTCTTCCGGATTAAAGAGAATACTCCCGTATCCTGGAAAATGTTTAATCGCCGTGAAAATTCCTGTATTTTTTTGACCTAAAACTAAATTTTTTGCCAAATCCCCCACATTTTCCTGTTCTTTATTAAATGAACGATTATAAATAAAATCTCCCAGCTCTGCATTATCCAAAATCGGAGCAAAATTCAAAGAAATACCAAATTGTTTTAATTCTATACTTCTTTTATAACCAACCTGAAGAGCGGTTTCCGGATTCTCAATGGCATTTTGAGCGGTTTTCTCCTGAATAAAATCAATTCTATTTATTTCTCCTCCTTCCTGGTCTACCGCTATAAACATAGGGATTCCCGTATCTTGCAAAGCTATTTGCTGAAGCCCTTCTACTAATTTTAATAATTGACCCCTGTCTTCTATGTTCCATCCCAAAAGCAAAACCCCTCCTGGATGAAGTTCTTTTATTGTTGTTTTTATATCTTCTGTAAGCTCCTTGCCTTCAAAACCAATAATAAAAAGCTGGCCTATTTTCTGGTTTAAATTAAGTTTGCCTAACAAAAAATCGTTAGATAATTTTGAAACCTCATCAGAGTCGCCGGAAATATAAACCAAAAAAACAATCATCACTAAGGCAGTCATTATAAAAATAAGTGAGGCGAGTTTCATCTTTTTATTATCTCATTTTTCTAATTTTATTTAAATCCTATTATCAAAAACAAACGCCCATCTTGCGACAGGCGTCATGCGGTACGAGCGGTACGAGCGCTACTCGCCGTGGGAGAACATGATACTCAATTCTCCGTAGGGAATGCGCTCGTAAGTCTCTGACCGGACTTCTCTGTGGACATAATAGAAGACCTCGTCCACCTTCTTGCCGGCCTTCTTGATCTCCTCTTTGGCCCAGCGGATCACTTCTACTGCCAGGGCATTGCATGGGATTCTTGGAAAGACATGGGCAAATGCTCCAGATCCTCCAGGAACCTCACTCTTCATGATTCGGAGTTCGAACCTAATACCCCCGAACTCCTTCCTCACTGTCTTCTCAACATCTAGGTACCTCTCGTCTGCCACCGCCACCACCTCCGTAGGATTTACTGCCCACTATATTTATAATATACCACATATTATGTGCCTTTGTCAATAAAATTAAACTTATTTATAACTCATTTTTAAAATCCTATAATTTGGAATCGATGAGATTTTTTCCATCTCCAGATCAAATAACTAAGGAATAAATAATAAATTATTATCCAAACCCAGGATATTTTTAAGTTAATGGAGGAGAATGGCGAAAAGGCAAAAAATCTTGCCACAAGTTGCGTCCAATTGGAAAAAATCCAACAAGGAAAAATAAAAATAAAAGCTAAAATATGAGAAATAATTCCTGTAATAATAGCCAAGAAACCAAAAATTATTAATAAAGAGGAAATGGGAATAACCAATATATTGGTTATCGGAGCAACCACGGAAATATAACCGAAATTATAAATTAAAATCGGAAGGGTAAAAATTTGAGCAGCCAGACCCATAGCTATAATATTTCTAAACCCAAGAACATTTGGAATTTTTCTTAACCATTTTGAAAATATAGGAAAAAGATAATTTATTCCCATTATTGCCAAAAATGATAACTGAAATCCGGCGTCTTGAAATAAAAACGGATTAAATGCCAGCATTATTGCTGCACCAAAAAATATGGCTCTTGAAGAATCATTCTGTCTTCCGAGAATCTGGCCAAATAAATAAAGGAATCCCATAATTCCCGCTCTTATGGCAGATGGTTGTAAACCAGTCAAAATTACAAAAAATAAAATAAAAAATATTGTAAATAAAAATGCTTGCTTTCTCCAAAAACCGATAGCCAGAAAAACAAACATTAATATATTAACTAAAATCGTAATATTCATCCCCGAAATAGCTGTTAAGTGGCGAATGCCGGATCTATTCAAAATTTCTTGCTGTTCATCGCTTAATCGAGAATTATCTCCCAAAATCATCGCTGCTAAAAAATTACCATCATTATCAGAAAAATTTTTATAAATATTTTCTCTTAAAAAAGATTTTACAGTCAGAATTTCCTTGAAAATTTCTCTGCCAAAAGAAAGGCGATTATTATTACTGATTATTGTTATTTCTGGCGAGAAAATCACGGCAAAAATATTTCGTCGGGACAAATACTCTTTATAATCAAAATCTTCTATAATTGGCGGTTCTTCAATCTTTCCGATAATTCTGATTACTTCTCCATATTCATATTCAGGATAAAGGGCTGTAAAAATTAAAACTCTTTCTCTCTCCGATATCCTCTGTCCATTAATTTCTTTTATCCCGACTACAATCTTTTGGTTTTTTTGGCTTGATACAGATTCTTCGGCTATAGTTCCCGTTATTTCGACTTCTTTATCAAAAAAACTTTTAAAATCCGCTCCAAAATTATTTCGCTGCAGGAGCTCTGCTCTTAAAAAACCTCCGACAAAAAACAGGCTACAAAAAATAATGACCCATTTTAATTTTTTAAGTAAGAAAAGAAAAATTAATGCGAGAAAAATAAAAAAAGCTCCAATGAGCCAAAAAGAATTTTGCAAGATAAGTCCAATAAAGATTCCGATTATAAAAGAAACACAGGCAAAAAGAAAAATTTTGGAAGCCAATATATTACCTGATCTGGCAGACATCAAAATAAGGAGCTACTTCTTGTTTTAATTTTTCCATATAATCGTCAGGGAATGGCTTAACTTTAGAAAATTTTGAATTAACCGTTTTCCCTTGAGCCCGGAAATTCTGCAAAAAATATTTAGGAGCAGGGGAAATCCATTTTACGATTTCCAATACCTCTTTTCTCTCCACTAAACCAGGAACAAGGGTTGTTCTAAATTCAAAATCAATCAATCCCTTTTTCAATAATTTTATGCTTTTTCCTATATTTTCAATATCTACATCCGCATCAACTACGGAACTATACTTTTTTTTCGGCGCTTTTATGTCCATTGCCACATAATCAAGCAAATTCAATTCAAGCATCCTTTGTAACATTTCCGGTCGACTGCCATTGGTATCTAATTTCACAAGAAATCCCATTTCCTGAATTTTTTCAATAAAATCAGGAAGGTCATCATAAATAGTCGGTTCCCCTCCGCAAATTACCACTCCATCCAAAAACCCCCTTCTTTCTTCTAAAAAATCCCAAAAATTATTTTCAGAAATCTCTGGGTGTTTTTTTATTTCTTTTGGCAAAACAAGTTCCGGGTTATGACAAAAAGGACACTTAAAATTACAACCACTGACAAAAACAGTGGCAGCCACTTTTCCCGGATAATCTATCAATGTAGATTTCTGAATTCCCGCTATTTTCATTTTTCCAAATTAAACACCTTTCTATCTTTAAATTCTTGCTGCTTGCCCGCATTCCATTGTTTTATGGGGCGGAGATATCCGACAACTCTTGAATAAACTTCGCACGGTTGCTCCACAACACATTTTGGACATATAAAATGTTCACCAGCAATATACCCATGAACCGGACAAATGGAAAAAGTAGGGGTCAAAGTGATATACGGCAATTTGAATTTAGTAAAAACATTCTTTACTAAACTTTTAACCGATTCCGCATTTGACATTCGTTCGCCGGCAAAAATATGTAAAACCGTACCGCCTGTATAACGACATTGTAAATCATCTTGAAGTTTCAGCGCCTCAAAAACATCATCAGTATAATTAACCGGCAATTGACTGGAATTTGTGTAATATGGAAATTCTGGAACGCCGGCAGTGATAATGCCTGGATATTTTTCTCTATCTTTTTGGGCCAAACGATAACCAGTACTCTCTGCGGGTGTTGCTTCTAGATTGTACATATGCTCTGTTTCCTTCTGATACTGCAAAAGTCGATCTCTCATAAAGTCCATTATATCAAGAGCAAATTTTCTTCCATTATTTGAAGCGATATC
>JAPLYH010000043.1:0-26255 GCA_026395615.1 Candidatus Parcubacteria bacterium
TTCCCCACGCGCTCACCTATAGGTGAGAAAGAAGAAAGGAGTTGCTTCGTTGACAACCGATCCCATTTTTCATGAGCGCTCTTGGCACTGCCTAGAGCCTCTTTCTTTTCAATTATTTTTAATTAATCTTCACTAAACTGTTGCTTTTTAAAAAAAATTCATATACAATGTAAAAACTATGCTTACACAACAGGATAAAGAAAAAATTATAAAGAAGCATGAGGTGCATAAAACTGACACTGGTTCTCCAGAAGTCCAATGCGCTCTTTTGACCACGGAAATCAAGCGTCTGTTATTGCATCTTAAAAAACACCCGAAAGACCTTCATTCAAAGAGAGGGCTTTTACAAATGGTGGCCAAAAGACGAAGGTTATTAAAATATCTTCAGGAAAAAAGCACCAAAAGATATAATAATCTTATCGAAAAAATAGGCCTTAAGAAAAAATGAAAAGCCAAAAACATCCCGACCAAAGAGTGGTCATATTAATAGATGCTCAAAATTTATACTACTCAGCAAAACATCTATACCGCTCCAAGGTAAATTTTGAAGAAGTTCTAAAATTAGCTATAGCAGATCGACTACTTATCAGGGCTTTTGCTTATGTTGTCCAAACAAAAACGGGTGAAGAAAAACCGTTTTTTGAAGCCCTCACTGGACTGGGAATAGAAACGAGAATCAAGCCATTACAAGAATATTATGGTGGCCAAAAAAAGGCGGATTGGGATGTTGGTATAGTAGTAGATGCGATTAGAGCTTCTGCTACCGCTGATGTAATAATTTTGGTTTCGGGTGATGGCGACTTTATTCCTTTAGTGGAATATTTAAAAAATCAAGGAAAAAGAGTAGAAATAATAGCTTTTGGCCGTTCTACTTCTTCAAAAATAAAAGAAGCGACTGACGAATTTATAGATCTTGAAAGCGACACAAAAAAATATCTTCTTAAAAAATCGTAATCATTTATTATTATGAAATTCAATAAAGAAATCGGAGGAAAAAATTTTGAAGTTGAAATAGACACTTTAGCAGAGCAAGCAAATGGAAGCGTTTTTGTGAGAATGGGCGATACTCTCGTTATGGCGGTAGTAACAATGTCCCCCCAAGATTTGGAGGGATTAGATTTTTTCCCCCTAACAGTTGAATTCCAGGAAAAATTTTACGCTGCAGGTAAAATATTGGGCTCAAGATTTGTGAGGCGTGAAGGCAAGCCGTCAGAAGAATCAATTCTTACCTCCCGCTTAATTGATAGATGTGTGAGACCATTATTTCCAAATGACTTAAAAAGAGAAGTGCAAATAATTGTAAGTTGCTATTCTTTTGATGAAGCAAATGACCCCGATATTCCAGGCGTAATGGCTGCTTCTTTAGCTCTTGGAATTTCTGATATTCCTTGGAACGGCCCAATTGCTCCAATAAGAATAGCTAATGTTGATAATAATCTTTTGCCGAATCCTAATTATGAAGAAAGGGGGAAAGAATATTTTGAAATAATGTTAAGCGCAGCTAAACAAGAAAAGGACATTATCATCAATATGATTGAAGCCCAAGCAAAAGAAGCAAAAGAAGATGAAATTTTAAAAGCTGCTGAATTTGCTCAAAAATATTTGGGAGAAATCCTGGATTTTCAAAAAGAAATTATCGCTAAAGCAGGAAAGCCTAAAATTGAAATTAAAAAAGAGGCGACCGATGAAATAGATGCTAAATTGAGAGAAGTTTTTTCAAAACGATTGGAAGACGCAATGGTTCAGCCATTATCATTGGAAAACAAGAGGAATATGGAATCTCTCCAGAATGAAATTTTGGATTTTGCAAAAGAAAATTTCGGCGAAGATAAGGTGAATCTGGCTAAAAGTTTTATTGAAGAAGAGCTTACAGAAATTCTCCATCGATTAATTCTTGAAAAAGGAAAAAGGCCTGATGCTAGAAAACTTGACGAAATAAGAAAGATTGACTCAATGATTGAAATTTTTCCAAGAACCCATGGTTCAGCGGTTTTTATTCGCGGAACCACGAAAGCATTATCTATTGTTACCCTCGGCTCTCCGGGTGACCAACTTTTGGTTGAAGGAATGGAAACCAGCGGGAAACAAAGATTTATGCATCACTATAATTTCCCTCCTTATTGCTCCGGAGAAATAAAACCATTGCGAGGTCCCGGCAGAAGGGAAATCGGACATGGTATGCTTGCCGAAAAAGCCTTACTTCCTCTTATTCCCAAATTTGAAGATTTTCCTTATACTATAAGAATAGTGACAGAAATTCTTTCTTCAAACGGATCCACTTCAATGGCTTCAGTAAGCGCTGCCTCTCTGGCTTTAATGGATGCAGGGGTGCCAATCAAAAATCCTGCAGCAGGAATTGCTGTCGGTTTGATTAAATCTGAAAATGATTATCGTCTTTTAACGGATATTCAGGGACCAGAAGACCATTTCGGAGATATGGATTTTAAGGTTGCCGGAACTGTTGAGGGGATTACAGCAATCCAAATGGATGTTAAAATAAATGGTATAGATCTTAAAATAATGGAAGAGGCGCTAGAAAGAGCAAGAGTGGCCAGAGAACAGATAATAAAAACTATTCAAAAGACGCTTGCCAGGCCGAAATCAAATCTATCTCAATATGCTCCAAAAATTTTCAGAATTAAAATTAATCCTGATAAAATAGGAGCTGTTATTGGGACAGGAGGAAAAATAATCAATGAAATTATAGACATATGTGGAGTCGCTATAGATATAGAAGACGATGGCAACATATTTATTTCTGCAGAATCGGAAGAAGCAGCCCAAAAAGCCATTAGCTGGATAGACGGACTCACTCATGAAGTTGTTGTGGGTGAAATGTTTCAAGGCAAAGTTGTAAAGATTCTTGATTTTGGCGCCTTCGTAGAAATATTGCCAGGTAAAGATGGTTTAGTTCATATATCAGAACTAGAACCGTTCAGAGTTAATAAGGTAGAAGACGTTGTTAAGGTTGGAGATATAATACCTGTAAAAGTTATTTCTGTTGACGACCAAGGAAGAATCAGTCTCTCCAAAAAGCAAGCCCAAGCCAAAGAAGGAGGGAAGAAACAAGAAGAATAATTTACATTGGGCACGAGATGTTATCACTCAGCCCCCAATCTCATTTAAAAAATTCCGGCCTTATTTATTAAATTAGGTAATTTTTTATTTCCTCATGGCAGAATCAAGTTCAGAAAAACTTAATATTCCACCTGAAGCTATCAGGACGATGAAAAAAGATCTTGCGGGCATTACCCGAGGCGAGTGGGATTTAACTTTGGCAGAGGCAGAAATACAAGATTTACTCCAGCAATTCCGTCAAAGACAAAAAGAATTAGAAGCACAACAAATACGAGAACAACAAGCCCCGAAACCTCAAGAAAAAAAGCCTGAACCTCCAATAGAGAAATTACCGGAAAAAACAGAAGAGGAAATTTCGCCAGAAAAACAGGAAATAATAAAAAAGGAGCCGGAAAAAGAACCGGGAATGGCGAAAATTTCTGGTAAAGACAAAATAACAATGGAGGAAATAAGAAGACGCGCCAGAAAAAGAGAGGAAATTGTAAATCAACGAATGGAAAAAGAGGGATTTAAAAAAGCGCTTGAATCAGAAGAAAAAGCAGAAGCCGAAACAAAAGCAAAAACTGAAAAAGAGCTCAGGGAAAAGTTAGAATGGTTACAAAGAGCGCTCCAAGAAATTCCCGCCGAAAAAATTCCTTTAGAGGAAAATCAAAGCTATTTCTTAAAAGAACAGGCAAGGATAGAAAAAGACCTAGAGCCGATATTGGAAAGTGAAAAGAAAATAGAAGAAAATATAAAATTCATTGAGGGGATTGAAAAAACTGCCATTACGCCAAGACAAAAAAAGAAAGCGGAGCAAGAAAGACAATTAGCGGAGCAAGAAAGAGAAACTATTGAAAAACAAAGATGGGATTATGAGCAAAAAAAATTCCAAATTGAAAAACAGTTAAAGGAAATAGAATTTGGCTTTAATCAAATAGCTCAAAAAGAGGCTAAAATAAAACAAGAAATTGACTTGGTTAATCAAGAATTAGAAAAGATAGACAAGGCAAAAGAACGAGAAGAAATAGAAATAAAAATTGGACAATTGGCAAAAGAAAAACAGGAAAATGATACCTTAAAGTCAAATATTTTGACACAAAGGAAAGAGATAGAGGAAAAGCTTGCCGAGGTTATGATGCGAGAGCAAAAACTGGAAAAAGAATTAAGCTATATTGGAGAAGAAGAGCGTTTATCAAGCGAAACAGATAAACAAAGAGTAGAACAAGAAAGGTGGAAATTAGAAAAAACCCGTTCGGATATAGAAAAAGAAAGATGGTTAGTGGAAGAAGATAAAACAAAAATACGGCTTGAAGAAAACCGCATAAATGTACGGTATGAAAAAATATTAGAACAAGAAAACCAATATAGAAAAAGAATTCAGGATATTAATCAAATTTTAGGAATAATTGTTCCTAAAGAAATTCTTGAACCAAGACAAAAGCAAGAACCAGCTCTCAAGCTTCAGGAAGAACCAATACAAAAGGATGAATACAGAGAGGAAAAACCGGCAGCCGAAAGATTAAAAGACGAAAGAACCCCCTCTCCTGTAAAAATAGACGATTCGGTACAGATAAATGCAGAAGAACCAATAAATGCGGAAGAACCAATCAAAAAGAAAAGCGGTCCAGGCGAGGAAACCGAACAAGAAAAAGCCAAAGAAGAATTGGCAAAAATTGAAGCTAAGCAAAGAAGAGAAGAATTATTAAAAAAACTAAGAGAAGTTAGGGAAAGAGAGGCACAGAATAAAGAAAAACAACTTCTCCAAAGAATTAGACAAGGAGCTTCTCCTGAAACACCTGGACAAGAACCATCTGCGCAGGCCCCATTACAACATCCGCCTTTTATGAACCTTCCTTCTGAGCGAGATGTTAAAAAATCTAAGTTGCGATTATTTCTTATAATAGCCGCTGTAGTGGTTATAATCGGCATTGTTGGATTCTGGTATTGGTATGTAAAAATAAGACCTGAAGGAGCATCTCCTTCTCCAACTCCCCCAATATCAACACCCACCCCGACCAATAATACGCCTAATAGCACGACAACAGAACCGCTAATAACGCCCTCTAGTTTAATTCAAGTAAACACTACTTTTCCTTTAAAGGCAGCCAATCAAGATGAAATATTATTAATAATACAGCAGATCCTAAAAAACACTCTCATTGAAAAAAATGCCTTTTCAAGAATTCTGATGGAAAATACGGCTAATAATAAATACTTTCCATTAGCTGATATTCTTACTTCTTTAAAATATGCTCCTCCTTCAACTCTTTTTGACCAAATAGAGGGCGACTCTACTCTATTTGTTTTCCCGGCAGAAGGTTATTCGGCTTTAGGTTTTGTTTCTAAAATCGCTACCAGTTCTAGCGGTAATAATATTATGACAATAATGAAATCTTGGGAACCAAATTTAATTAATGATACTAGAAAATTCGGAACATTATTAGGGAAAACAAATATGGCGCCTATTGCAAATTTTCAACAAAGCAATTATAAAAATAATGTCATTCGCATTTTAACATTAACTCCAGCTCCTGACTGTTTTGGAGTTTGCTATGCTGTTGCTAATAATAAATTTTATTTTGCAACTTGTTGTAAACCAATAACTAATTTAATTGATAGTTCTCAATGATAAAAAAATGAAAAAAGAATTTATAGAACAACAAAGGATAAGACTTGAGGAAAATAAAAAAGCTCTCCAAAAGGAGCTAAGTCTTTTTGCTGAGAAAGATGAAAAAATAAAAGGGAATTGGAAATCGACTTTCCCTGATTTTGATAGCTCGGAGACCGGCGGGTCAAAACTTGAAATTGCCCAGGACGAAGTGGAAGAATATCTAAACCGATTACCTGTAGAGCACTCTATGGAAATTAAGTTACAAAATATAGATTTAGCATTAGCGAAAATAAAAAAGGGTACTTATGGAAAATGCGATAAATGCGGAAAAAGCATTTCCTTAGATCGGCTTGAGGCCTGTCCAGAAGCTCAGTTTTGCGTTGACTGCAACGGCAAATCATAATCACTACCTAATATATAATCGCCAATAAAACCCAGAAATGGGTTTTTGGTTTGGAGAAAATAGGATACAATATAAAACATTATGAGTTGTAAAATATTCTCCGGAGCTGTGATCGGATTAGATACTCAAATCATTGAAGTTGAATCAGATATTTCCTACGGGTTGAGGAGTTTTGATATTGTGGGACTGGGGGATAAGGCGGTAGAAGAATCAAAGGAAAGAATAAAATCAGCTATAAAATCTTGCGGACTTCACCCGCCATTTTCAAAACCAGAAAAAATCATTATTAATCTCGCGCCAGCTGACCTTAAAAAAGAAGGTTCTCTTTATGATTTGCCGATTGCTCTCGTTTATCTTATTAAAAGCAAACAGATAAATATAGTTCCGGATGGAAAAATATTTGCTGGCGAATTATCTTTAGATGGAATCTTGCGCCCTATTAAAGGAGCTCTATCTCTTGCCTTAAAAGCAGATGAAGCGAAATTTTCAGAATTAATATTACCGATTGAAAATGTCAAAGAAGCTGCCTTAATACAAATCAACACCAATAAAAATAATTTAAAAATAATCGGGGTTAATTCTTTGCAAACAGCAATAAATTATCTTGAAGGAAGAATAGTCATAGAACCAGCTATCCTGAATATGGATGAAATAATAAAAAACGATGATTACAGAATCGGACTGGATTGGGTAAAAGGACAAGAGCATGCTAAAAGAGCTTTGATAATCGCCGCTGCTGGAGGGCACAACCTTCTGCTTATTGGACCACCTGGCGGAGGGAAAAGTTTATTAGCAAAATCATTGCCATCAATCCTACCCGACCTATCTTCTGAAGAAATGCTTGAAATTACAAAAATCTACAGCAGCGCAGGATTACTTTCAAAAGAAATGCCGATTGTAACAAAAAGACCGTTTCGCGCAGCTCATCATACCGCTTCTAAGGTATCAATTATTGGCGGCGGAAATCCTGTTCGGCCGGGCGAAATTACTCTTGCCCATAGAGGGATTTTATTTCTGGATGAATTCCCTGAATTCAATAAAGACGTGATAGAAGCCCTCAGGCAACCATTAGAGGACGGATATATTACTGTAATGCGAGCTGTTCAAAGAATTACTTTTCCTTGCCATTTTAGCTTGATAGCGGCTGCTAATCCTTGCCCTTGTGGTCATCTAAATGACCCTAATAAACCTTGCTCTTGTAATCCATCTCAAATAGCAAAATATAAACGAAAACTTTCAGGGCCAATAATAGACAGGATAGATATGGTAGTAGAATTACCCCAAGTGGAATTTGAAAAACTAATTGCTCCTGAAAACAATCAAGAAACTATTGAAGCAAAAACTAATATAAAAGAAGCGCGGGAGAGACAATATGAGCGGTTCCGAGAAAATAAAATACTGACAAATAGCGAAATGGAAATATTGGAAATAAAAAAATACTGCCAAATAGATTCAATAGCCAATAATATCCTTCGAAGTTATGTTAATTCCGGCAAGCTATCTGCCCGAGGCTATCATCGGGTATTAAAAATAGCCCGCACTATTGCGGACTTAGATGGAAACGAAGAAATTATTCTTGAGAACTTGCACGAGGCGCTAATGTATCGCCTCTCTGACTCGCTTATATAATGTATCTTAATTTGCAAAAGGGTTCCTTGCGCCTCTAACATCAAAATGAAGATGACATCCGCCCGGTCCTGTCGGAATTGTATGCCCTGTATGACCAATATATCCTATTATCTGACCCTGGGAAACCTTCTGGCCTTCAGAAGCAGCTATTTTTGACATATGACCATAATAAGTGACTACCCCATTAGGATGTAAAATCCTAATATAATTACCTCCTTTGGTATCCCATCCAATCTTCTGGATTTCTCCTTGGGCTGCTGCGAAGATTGGAGAGCCGCATTCTCCTGTTGAAAGATCAATGGCATTATACCAATGAAGTCCTTGACTAACCCTATATGGGGAGGGGACGGGGACTATGAAATACGAATTTGGTATAGTAGTTATCTGAACTGAATATGTTGGCTTAGCTATTGGTTTTACTCCGCCTGGAATTACTAAAATATCTCCTACTGTTATTTCTCCACTATCAGACAGGTCATTAAAGGCGATAATCGTGTCTCTAGATACCTTATAATCTCTGGCTATTTCGCTTATTGTGTCTCCATTTTGAACAATATGCATAGCGCCAGTAACTGGCAATATAATCAATGTCTTGCCAACGGTTAATGAGGATTTTGACGTCAAATTATTTGCCCAAAGTATGGTTTCTACGCTAATATCAAATTGCAGGGCAACACTCTTTATGGTGTCTCCTTGCTGGACAACATATTCTTCAATACCCGTTTCATCATGGCTTGTTTCTCCACCGGTACCCAATGAAGCTAATGCCTTATAATCCAAAACACTGGATGCGGAAATAGCTAATAAGCTATTATCTTGTACGGAAAACAAATCGGGATAGTATTTCTTTTCCTCTCCTTGGCAAAGAGTAGAGCAAGACGATTGAGAGTCATTTTCTCCGCTTAAAACCATAGATGTTACGACCGAAGAATCTTTTTTACTTGTATTTATGATGAAAATTGCTATAAGGAATAAAAATAAGAAAAAACAGGGCTTAACGCATTTCTTAAGCCAAAGAGGTAAAATTAAATTTTTTCCAAACGTAGAAATGTCTTTGGGCAAGTAGCTAAATCGTTCGATTCAACTATTGCCTATTACCTAACTACCAAATCAACCTAATATCATTTAATACCAAAAAGCCGACTTAGTCAAGCTTTTTATCCCCAAATATGGATTTGTGCTCGCTCCAAACAATCAAACCGCTATTGAAGAATAACAATATTTTCCCCTCTAAAAAATTTGGGCAAAATTTCTTGATAGATCAAGGAATTATTGAAAAAATCATAGTTTCAGCTGATTTAAACAAGCAAGATACTATATTAGAGATAGGTCCAGGATTAGGGTGTTTAACCCAAGCGTTGGCGAAAAAATCAAAAAAAGTGATAGCAATAGAAAAAGACGGGCAGATGGTAAAAATATTGAAAGAAAACTTAGGCGATTTCGGCAATGTGGAAATTATTGAGCAAGATATCCTTAAATTTCCAATTCCTAATCCCAAGATTTCCAATAAATATAAAGTGGTGGCAAATTTGCCCTATAATATTGCCTTACCCGTAATCAGAAAATTTATAGAAGCAAATAATCCCCCTCAATTAATGGTTCTAATGATTCAAAAAGAAGTAGCCCAAAAAATATGCGGACAAAAATCAAGTTTGCCTAAAATCGCTGTTTGCCTGTTCTCTAAACCAGAAACATTATTTTTCGTGCCAAAGGAATTATTTTTCCCAGCTCCTAAGGTTGATGGCGCAGTTATCAAAATTTCTGAAATCCAAAAAAACACTCCTAAAATAGACGCTCAGCTATTTTTTAAAATCGTAAAAGCTGGATTTGCTCATCCGAGAAAAACAATACTAAACAATTTATCAGCAGAATTAAATATTTCAAAAGAAAAAACCGCTAAATGGCTGGAAAAAACTAATATTGCCTGTCTTAAAAGACCCGAAGCTATTAATTTGCAAGAGTGGATAAATCTTGTTGATGGTTTTGATTTTTAATTTGTGTTAAAATTACAAAATAATCAAATTCTTAAAATGAAATTAAAAAACCTATTTGTTATATCAAGACAGAAAGTCATTCTTTGGCTGACTTTTGTTATCACAATGATTATCGCCCCTACTCATCCGGTAAGAGCGCAATTCGGAATTGAAATCCTTACTGCTCCTTTTGTCTTTCTGGCACACCTCGGGACAATGCTACTAATCGCAATGCCAATATCTTTCCTTGCGCTTGAAATGGGACAAATATTTTTAAGCTGGACATCTAATCCTGCTTTAGTTGGAAGTATTACTCATAACCAATTTGTTCTCCTCGGATGGGCTACAGTAAGAGATTTTGCCAATCTCTTCTTTATTCTGATTATCGTCGCAATTGGCATAGCTACCGCTTTAAGAATTAAACAATACGAAGTAAAAAAGACTCTTCCTCGATTAGTCATCGTTGCTATTTTAATAAATTTCTCGCCTGTAATTTGTGGGGTGATTATAGATGCCGCTAATATTATTATGAATTTCTTTTTTACGGCTGGGGCTGGCGGGTTCAGTAAGGGAATTTCTCTAGCAAAAGGTTCTTGGGAATTCTTAAAGAGCGCGTTTCAGAGCGCTGCTGGAAACTGGACAGAAATCTTTACCGGCGTTCTTTTCTTCAAAATGATATTTGTTATGATCTTCAATTTCTTTGGAACATTTGTTCTATTCTTAATGGGAATGCTCTTCCTTATGAGAGATCTAGCTTTATGGCTTTTGGTAATTTTGTCTCCCTTTGCTTTTTTAAGCGCTATTTTGCCTAGCACTCAAAAACTATTTTTTAACAAATGGCGGGATCAATTCACTAAATGGACATTCGTTGGAGTTACTGGCGCATTCTTCATATATTTAAGCCAATTAATGCTGCAAGTGGGAGTAGAAACAGTTCTTAATAACCAAAAGCCTGCAACTGGCGTATCTGCTGGCGGAGGAAATATAGTAACTAATCTAATGATAATGGCTGTGCCTTTCATGTTTCTTTTAATCGGATATTTTGCCACTGTTTCCAGCTCAGCTATGGGCGCTGGCGCTGTAGTCGGATTAGCTAAAAAAGGAGGGAAGTGGGCATACGGAAAAACAGGGGCTAAAACAGTAGAATCATTAAGGCAGAGTGCCCGAGAAACCGTTGAAACATCTATCAAGAGACCCGCAAGAGAAATTGGTAATAGAATAGCTACCAAAATATCAACACCCGAAGAAAGACAAGAAGCATATAGTGAAGCTAAGGGATTGAAAAAATTAGGCAAAGGAGTTTCTAGAGTATTAATTCCTTATAAGAGAAGGGAAGCTATAAAATCACACTGGGAAGCCAAAAAAGGAGAAACGGAAATAACTAAGGTCGAAGAATCAAAAACAATTGCAGACAAACTTAAAACTTCTCAATCTCGCAGAGCTAAATTCGATAGAGATGTTGAGGAGCATAATTATGAAGCGCAAGTCGGTGATATCCAATCAGTAATAAAAAATCACGAGTTAGATAAATATTCGGAACAAGAAATTAAAAATACTATGAGATATGCTGGCCGGATTGATAAAAAATTAGCAGAAAAAGTAATGGTAAACGCCCCCAAGAAGGCGGAAGAACTAGCCGATGATTACCAAAAAGAAATTGGCGTTGCTAAGAGAGACGGAAAAAATAAAAAAGCGAGGCGTCTTTTAAAGGAAGCAGAAGATATGGGTTTAATTCTTGATGAAAAAGACAAAGAAAAAGGATATGGAACTCTTTCAGATAAATTGGCTGATAAAATAAAAAAGGAGGACATACCGAACTTGGATCCAGATGACCTTAAAGATCAGGAATATATGGCATCAATGATGAAATTCTGGGACCCAAGTAAGTTTGCAACTGCTGGAAGAGAATTGGGAAGAAGAGCGTTAGAAGAAATTCAAAAAGGAATGGATACTGTTGGCGGCAAAAAATTAGAAACCGAATATAAGTCATTGGGCAAATTTGCAGACAGTACAGCTGCTGGGGATTTAGGAATAAGAAAACCTGAAAAAGATTCGGATCCTAATAAAGAAAATTATCAAAAATTCGTAGCAGCTATTAATAAAGGATTGCACAGACAAGAAGTATTTGTTGAATTAAAAAAAATTATAAAAATTGAAAAAGGGTCAAAAGACGAATCAAGTGAATCTGATGATGATTATATAATACTTGACCGAGAACCATCATCTGACGAAAGAGGAGATGGGGGAGATGAACAAGAAAACAATGAGAGAGAGCCTAGACAAGATGAGAGATGAGAGATGAGAGATGAGAGATAAAGTTAGAAATAAAAAGAACACGAGGGTCGCCCTAATCGGACAACCCTCGTTTGTTTCGGCATCTATCACGCCCGGTTTGCTTACAAACCCGGCTCCTTATTAGTCGCCTTAGGAGGAGTCGTAATCGCAGCTGCCTGCAACAACTTGGTTATCAGGGCCTGAATTGTTCCTAGAGGCCCCTCCTGATTCCCATCTGCTCGAGGCAGCGCCAATGCCCAAGCACCACCTCCGTCGGACAGCTTCTTCGCAAGTTCGAAAGCTAGGGCTGTGTCCATGGCAGCTCCCTCGTCTTTCATTCCCGCCTCTTGAAGCTTCTCTTTCATGGCGAGAACTGGACCAATTAGCTCTGCGCCTGCCGCAATAGCATTGTGCAGGGCAGCCTCAGCTTCCAATTTCGCAACCCTGACTTTCTCGCGCGCCTTTTCGGTATCGGGAGACAACTTGAGCGCTCCGCAGAATACTCCCTTGATCTCTACGATACCTCTTGCCGGAGCCTCTACTTCAATAAGATTCTTCAGTTCACTGGCAATCTTCTCGTAGAGAGCGGGGAGGAGAGTAAGACGCTCTATCGCCTTATCCAGCTCTTCTAGCTCTGGATTAGAAGTATCAGGCGTTGAGTCGCTAGCCTGTATCACTGCGAATACCTCTTCTCTTCTCTTTCTCTTCTCTACGATCTTTGCTCTCACAACTTCAGCTGCCTCACGGATCCTGTCTAGGATGTTATCCCTCAGCATGCCCTCATCGGTTGCCTCAACTATCGTGAGTGTCGTGACATATCCCACGACCAAAGAGTTCAGTTTGTTGCGGATCCAATCCACCCAATCCTGAACCCCATACACCGCATTCACGATGTTCTGGAAGTCACTTCCTATCACTAGGGTCATGATGTAGTCACGGAAATACAGTATCCCATCGCTCGCTTGGATCTTCGGTAGCTCCCCTTTCGGCAAGGGAATTATGTCCATGACCCGCTCAAAAGGTCTAGACTTCTTCCCTATTGAGTCTATGAAGGGGACTATGAGATGAAATCCAGGATGCAACGCATCCAATCTCTTGCCCCACCTCAGCCGAATCCAGATCTCCGGTTCCGGGACAATCCAGACACCAAGACAAATCACCCCGACGACCAAGAGAAACATCCCTAGTACCGACCATCCAGGCGGGATGACGAAGAGCGTCAGGAGAAACAACAAGAATCCTACGCCAACTCCAATTCGCCCAAGAGTCTTGAACACAGCCCTCTGGAACTTCACCCCTTTTGGGGCGTCATCCCTCTCAACTCGTGCCCTAGATTGTACTTCAGATTGTACCACGCTGTCTGCCATTCCGCTCATCCTCCTTGCTATCTGTGTGTTTTATTCACTTGTAAAGGTACGGCCCACTACTACTCTACTACTATGCAGAAAGGAAGATCCAAATGAATCTCCCCTCGTTTCCTACCTTATATTATACCAATAAATATCTATTCTGTCAATATTTTTCTTCGCTTTTTAACTGACTTTTACATTTATATTCCTATAACAGTATCTGTTAATTTCTTTCTTTCAATTGCTGTGTTAAAATGAATTATAAGAACCTGCCTTGCTGACGCTCACAGAACCTTGTTTCCTCGCTTGCTCGAAAATAATATGATAAAATTTACTAAACTAAGATTATGGAGGAATTATCCCGAGATGAACTTTGGGCAATTTATAATACCTTGCCCGACACATTAAAAGATGCCATATTTTCAGAAGATACAGCTGAAGCTATTTTTAATATTTGCAAATTATACGAGATAAACAAAAATTCAGAAGTGGCAAAAATAATCGGCAAAATCCTAATGGGCCTTTTGCCGCCGGAATTTTTAAAAGATACTCTTCAAGAGGAATTGGGAATCAGTGAAGATATTGCTAAAAAAGCGACGATGGAATTAGAACATTTCATTTTAAATCCTGTTAAAAAAGATTTAGATGTTTTATATCAAGAGATAGACGGGAATAAAGAAAAAACAGGAGATAACACGGCAGAACAAGCAACTCCTGCAGAAGAGCCAGAAAAAGAAGATACTTATAGAGAACCAATAGCTTAATTTTCAATTCACAATTTCCAATTTTCAATGAAGCCAATTCCCAAATTTATTCTCCTCGACTTTTAATTTTTGACTTATTTTTATGGAATACCCGTTGCCCCAATTTTTATCAATAAAACCAAAAGTCGCCGGACCATTCAATCTGGCGCAATTGCTTTGGATTATAGGAGGAGCATTAGTAGCAATAATTTTTTATTTCACCGCTCCTCTTATGACTTTCATTTTAATCGGTATTCCTATTATGATAGTTGCTTTCATTATGGCTTTTGGAAAAAGAAAGGGATTTCCTATTCCGACTATAATCGCTCGTTCTTTCGCATTTATTTTCGCTAGCAAAAAATACTTGTGGCAAAAAGTTGATACTCCTACTATAGTGCTCCCAAAAGCTATAGCAGCAAAACCAGTAGACTTTAATAATGACAAAAGTATAAGCTTAAAAGTTTCCGGCCAAAACAGATTAAAAGAAAACGGGCGGTTAATTGAAAACCATCCTAAGTAGAATTGGAATAAAAATATGTATTAAACAGAACAAAAATTTCTACCAATAGAACAGATAAAAGAAGGCGTCATAATAATGAGAGACCATAGTTTAAGGGGCATAATGATGTCTTCTTCTTTGAATTTTGCCCTAAAGGCAACTGACGAGCAGGAAGCTATTATTTATCAATTCCAAACATTTTTGAATTCATTGGATTTTTCTTGCCAAATCTTTATTGCTTCAAGAAAAGTCAACATTACCGGATATCTGGAAAAACTTAAGGAGGTTGAAAAAAAACACGAAAATGAATTACTGGCTATGCAGACAAGAGAATATCGAAAATTTATTGAGAAATTAGTTGCCGGCGGCTCTATTATGAACAAAAATTTCTATATAATAGTCCCTTTCTATCTTTCAGAAATGTATGGAGGCGCCACTAAAGGAGGACTCTTAAATTTAAAATCAGTACCTACTTTAACTGAAGAAATGTTCCAAAGAGCGAAAAATCAACTTTTTCAAAGAATGGAATTCTTGTCGCTGGGATTAAGGAGATGCGGGGTCTGGAGCGTTGCCTTGCAAAGCGAAGAATTAATAGAACTTTTTTGGAGCATGTCTCATCCCAAAGAAGCGTCTATCGGTTATTATCCGGAAATCCCTCCTGAATTAATACAATAATAAAATGAAGTTTCCTTCTTTAAATCAATTATTAGGAAAACAAACAACATATGAAGCAGGGGCAGAACCGCAAGCAATGAATTTGCTTGATTTTGTTGCTCCTCCAGCTATAACTATTGGATCCGATTATTTTCAAATCGGAGAAAAATTCGCTAAGTCATATTTCATCTTTTCTTATCCAAGATATTTAAGTACTGGCTGGTTGGCGCCGATTATTAACTTAGATATTCCATTAGACATTTCTATTTTCCTCCATCCTATTGATACCGGCCTCGTGCTAAAAAATCTTAGCAAAAAAGTCACTCAAGTCCAATCAGAAATTATGGAAAAGGAAGAAAAGGGATTGATTAGGGATCCTGTATTGGAAACTGCGTATAAAGATATTGAGGTATTGAGAGACCGACTCCAGACCGCCCAAGAAAGAATGTTCCGAGTAGGGCTTTACTTAACAATATATGCTGATGACAAAAAAGAATTGGAAAAAATTGAAGGAGGGCTCCGTTCAATTCTTGAATCAAGATTGGTTTACATAAAACCAGCTCTTTACCAACAGGACAGGGCTATGATTTCTGCTTATCCGGTTGGCATAGATCGTCTCCAAGTTCACACTTCAATAAATACCAGCCCGCTTTCAACAATTTTCCCTTTTGTCTCTTTTGATTTAAGTTCAAATGAGGGAATCCTTTATGGAATTAACCAACACAACAGCTCTCTTGTATTATTTGACAGGTTCAGTTTGGAAAATGCGAACTCGGTTGTGTTTGGTAAGTCCGGTGGTGGTAAATCTTATGCTATTAAACTAGAGATATTACGATCTTTGATGCTCGGAATTGAGTCCATTATTATAGATCCGGAAAATGAGTATAAGTTTCTTTCTGATGCGGTGGGCGGAAAATTCTACAATATTTCTTTGGCATCGGAAAGCCATATAAATCCCTTTGATTTACCTGAACCACTGGAAGGAGAAACCTCTAAGGATGTTCTGCGCTCTAATATCATCAACTTAGTAGGACTTATGAGAATAATGCTTGGCGGGCTTAATTCTGAAGAGGATTCTATCGTTGACCAGGCAATTAATGAAACATATGCAGCCCGCGATATTACAGCTGATACAGATCCTGCTTTATGGAAAGAAAGAGTGCCCCTTCTTTCTGATTTGGAATCAGTTCTGGAAACAATGGAGGGTGCTGAGTCGCTTGTTAAGCGATTAAGAAAATTTACTAAAGGCGTTTACGCAGGATTTTTTAATTATCCAACTAATATAATAATGGATAATCCTTTGGTTGTTTTCGGCATCAAAAATCTTGAAACAGAGTTAAGGCCCTTAGCAATGTTTATAGTTATGCGCTACATCTGGAACGCCATTAAAGAAGATTTGAAAAAAAGAATCCTTGTAATTGATGAGGCATGGTGGTTAATGCAAACAGAAGATAGCGCCTCTTTCCTTTATGGAATTGTAAAAAGAGGAAGGAAATATTGGCTTGGGACAACCACTATTACTCAAGATGTTAATGATTTTATGAAATCAGAGTATGGCCAGCCGATTATCACAAACTCATCTTTGCAGCTCTTAATGAAACAATCTCCTGCAACTATTGAAGTTTTGAAAGAAACATTCAATCTTACTGACCAAGAAAAATATCTGTTATTGGAATCTCCTATCGGAGAAGGCATATTTTTTGCCGGTGAAAAACACGTATCTATCAGGGTAGTCGCCTCATATACTGAAGACCAGATAATCACTACTTCTCCGGAAGAAATGTCAAAAATAAAAAAACTTAAAAAATTAAAAGAAAATGCCTGAAGTAATTAAAAAACCTAAAGCAAAAAATAAACCAGAAGCATTAGAGACCAAGGGCATGATGAATTTGGTAATCGCTGTTGTGCTGGATATAATGACATTAATTTGTGCCTTCTTTTACACCCTTGGGGCTCCAGGAATGTTTTTTGGGGAAGTAATGTCTTATATTCCAAAAATATTGAGCGTAATTTTTCTCGGTGGCTGGAGTTTTTCTAAAAAGAAGATCTCTATAAAAAACACAAAGGTATTATTAAAATTAATCCCTGTATTCGGCGATCTCCCCCTCAACACCTTCAACCAATTAGGAATGGTTGGCGCTGGCTAAAAAGCTCCCGGCTCTATCTAATAATATTATGGTTTCTAATTTTAAAAAAACTTCCTTTTTTATAATCTTGGCTTTTGTGGCTATTTTTTTATTGACTCTTGCTCATTGTTCAACAATAAGGGCTGCCTCACCCTTAGAAAATACCTACCCCACAATTCCTGGAACAATAACTCCGGATACAATAGAAACTCCCTTACCAGTTCTATTTAAATATATCTACAACCTGTCTATTATTTTAGCCGGAGCAATAGCTTTTATTGTAACAGTTTGGGGAGGATTAAAATATGTTTTTGCGGGCCCCAGGCCGGGAAAACTGGCTGATGCAAGAGAACAAATAGGTTTTGGATTATTGGGCATGGTATTGATTTTTGCTTCATATCTCATTGTCAATACAATAAATCCTGATTTTACAAGATTAACAGTTATCCTGCCTGTAACCAGATTTGACACTACTCCTATTCCGCCAGATATTGCCACAAATCTGCCGAATATCGGACTCTACGAAATTCCTATTGGCTCTATTATCACTTCTGAATGGGGCGCTTCCTCTTTCTTATCAACAACCAGCCCAGATATTGATTATTCCAGCGTTGACTGGCCAATCGCTACCACGAGCACCAGTACTTACGACACTGATTTTCAAGGCGCTCTTTTTGGAGCGCGCTTAAGACGAATACATGAAATCGCCAGTACAACCGTACCTGTTGCAAAAAAATTACACGAATTAAGTATAGGACTTAAAGATCTCACAGATGAATGTACTTGTATGTTTGGATGCAGCGGAAACAATCTGATAGCGTGCACCACATCTGCTGACTGTGGGTGCAACAGCGGTTCTCTTTGCAGCGATGATGCAAAGCAAAGAATCAATACTAGAATTGATGAAGTTAATTTTCTCAAAGAAGCCTTTAAAGCATTTTTGAATCCCAATTCTCTTGTTAAGGATTATTATGACGACAATAAATCAGATATTGATGGATTAGATGATGATGAAATAAAAGATCTTATTCAGGAAATGATTGATGTGGAAAATAAAGGGGGATACAGCCCGGAAGTTGATCCTCCTGAAAGAGATATCGGCAGAAACCTTTTTGAGATGACTGCCTTGTTGAATGATATGAAAAAGATGAAAAGAATGATTAATCCTTATGATGAAGAGGTAGGATTTTTGAATTTAATGACATTTGCCGAAGCAACTACTCTTGAAAATGATACTACTATGGCCTCAACTATTTATAATTATTACGCTACTTTCGCCAGTGGCCTTGAAAAGATAGATGAAAAAAATGACCCGGCTACTTTCTACTCTGCGGCTGCCTTGCCGTTTCCTTATGGAGCTCCTTCTACTGAATATAACCAAGACATTCCTGAACCGGATTTATTGCCTTATTTAAACAAACAAAAATCAATTTATCCTGAAAATATCGCCTACGCAGAAGATACGAATATTTTGAACCAACCAGATGTACAGTTCAATTTTGATGCTCCTCCCACAACTGGGGGAACTTGTAATTATATTGTAGAAATTCCAATTGGCAGAGCTCTTGATGAAGCAATCAAGCTCACTCAAGCGATTAATAAAGAACTATTTAATATATTCGTAAAAGGACAATTAGAAATAGTTGGCGCGAGCATGCTTAAAAAGGCAGCTGAAGAATTCGTGGATATGGAGTGTTCCACAGCTTGCATCCAGCCCACGTGTCTTGAAATAGAACCGCCCGTATGTGTCCCCCCGAGTATTCCATTCCTTGTTGGGTGTTGGCCCAATCCTGAAACTATATTATGGAACGCGAGCACTGATATTGCTACATGGCTTATCAATTTAACAACTGTACCCGGTATGGGTATAGATATTGAAAATATAGAAACATCTTTCAAAAAATTAGATTCAAAAGAACCGATTCTAACTGATTATATTTGTAATGATAAAACTGGTAATTGCCGAAATTCTAACGGAACAATCAATGTTAACAAAATAGAAAAAATAAAGTATACTTTAAAAGAGAAACTTATTCAGGTCCAAATGTTACTTGATAGATCCAGAGAATTGGTTGGACAGGCTGGAGATAAAAGCGTTTATGAGCTCCTTTTAGAAGATTTAATCAATCTTGGTTATGATGAATATGCTAATTCGCTTAGATATATCAGAAATATAGCTGTCATTGAAAAGATGGATCTGCAAAATTGCAACATAATGTCTGAAACAATTCAGAAAATTGGGCGAAAAACATACAATAAATCATTAATAAATTGCCGAAATGCTAAATTGTTGGATATGCTCGATTTGCGTAATCCGGAAATCTGCAGTCCAGACCCTTATCTTGATGCAAATTATTACTTGGATCCAATGGCCAGAAACTTAAGGCCCATAAGTTGTTATTGTTACAACGAGGATACTAATGAAAGTTACTATGATAAAAATCGTTTTCCAGAGCTTTACCAGGATATAAGTATAATTCTACCCACTTTTGCTGCAAATACCGAGGATATGGATTTGGATGCTATAAGAGATTTAATAAATCAATGGCAAAGCGCAAGAATAGATTTAAATAATTTCTCTGGGTTTGGAAATGATTATTTCTGTTGTATAAGAGAGTTAAAATAATAATATGAAAATAAAAACGACAACAAAAATTATATTTATAATCAGTTTGCTTTGTCTTTTTGTTTGTATAGGAACAATCTTTGCCCAAGACAAAGGAGGAGATCTTGAAGTCAAATATCCGAGTTTCGGGGGAGCGGACTCTCCTCAAAACACAAAATATCAATTGACTTCATATATCAGATATATTTATAACTTTGCCATTATCTGCGGAGGATTAATTGCTTTAATGTCTCTGATATATGGCGGTTTCAGGTTTTTAACTTCAGCAGGGAACCCAGCAGCGATTACGGATGCAAGGGGGCAAATCTTGGCTGGTCTGCTTGGCCTGGTCGTCATTTTTGGCTCATATATAATATTAAACGAATTAAATCCTGACTTAGTATCTTTGAGAATGCCCAGTGTTTTAACAACTGGAAGAATGGGAATTATTCTGTATAACACGACGGATTGTGATAATTTAGGAGTAGATGCTTCTAGTCCAGAAACCACCGATAAGCTCCAACCAGGCACTCTTTATAAAGCCATAAATGATACCGGTTCTACCGTATTGATAGTACAAAACCCGGATCTAAATAATAATAATTTGCCACAAAATATATTACCACTTTCATTTTACTCTTTTCACATAGCCCAAGAATTAACTCTTGAATTTTTCAGCAATGCCAAATGTGAGGGCACTCCTGATACTGCAATAACGAATCTTCAGCGAAACCAATGTCAGAATATAGGGATAAACGGAATCCAATGTGTTAAATTCATTTGGCGCACACCAGGAATCTGGGTATTCAATACATTAGATAGAAATCAGAATGTGCCTGATCCGACGCAATTGCCTGAAGGATTCAGAGAGGGCGAACAGTATTTAATCTTTCAAAGCAGTCAAGAAATGTTAGACAGGGGTTTTAGTGACAACATAAAAGGAATAGCCATTGTTCCAAATGAAGCCCTGGGTCGAAATTATGGAGTAATAGCTCATAATTACCCTCGCCGTGATTCTAAAAGCTATAAAAAGAAAGATTGGGCCCATATTTATTTGCCGGGATGCGGCACTAATGATAGTAATAATGATAAATGCGATACAAATGGTGGTAATGTAACCTTATATGGACCTTTTGACGGCGAGTATTCCCATATCTCCTCTTTGACTATTTTTAATGTCCCCGAAACTATAGGATCTATAAGTCCTATAACGATTTGCAGAGAGGATAAATGCGAACCTCCGCCGCCAGTTGAAAAAAATGGCTCCTTGAAAGAATACGATGGCGTTATAACCTATGACCCTGCTATCGATTTCGACCCTATAACTGGGATTTTCGGAACAGGAGGATCTGGAATCTATATGAATACAGCTGGAATAATATATGGAAAAAAATTAGAAGGAGTAAATTGGGACTCAGGCAATCCTATTATTCTTAGGAAAGACAGTAAAAATATAGCTGATGGAATTTCAGCTATTGAAATAGGTGAAGGAGGCAGTTATTTGGCGCTCCTTTATGAGAATCTTTCTCTTGAGTTTGGGGAAATAAACGATGATATTACAACCAGCGCTGATTTTATAAATGCCACGAATGTATCTTTGAGAACGATACAAATGGATGGCAGAGTTGGAACTATTGTTATAATAAATACCGATCCTGGACAAAACTATTAAACTGGCTTAATAATTATTTTTCTATCTGGTTCTGTTCCGATACTTTCGGTTTTAATATCGCTCCTATTTTTAAGCTCCATATGAATAATTCTTCTTTCATAAGCTGACATTGGTTTCAGCTCTTTTTCTTTCCTGGAAAAGGCCACATCGTCGGCATAACTCCTGGCAATATCTTTCAAGTAATCAAGTTTTTTCTTTTTATAATCATTGATATCCAGGTCAATATAAAACTCTTCCTTAAATCGTCTTTTCAAAAACTTGTTCAATAGATTTTGGATTTCAAAAAGAGTCCTGCCATTATCTCCTATTAAAACCTGGGGTTCTTCCGCTTGGATAGAAACGGGCATTGAAGAATCCTGCATCTCCTCAACTTCTATTTTTACATCAAATGTTGTTTTTTTAAAAAACTCTTCTATGTCTTTTTTAACTTTTCGGCTTAAGGTTTTTTTAAACATTCTTTTTGTCTGAATAATATTTTTTTCTTATAAAATATTGCTGACTGGCCATAAAGATTCCCGCTACTAATAAATAAAGTCCGAGTGCTGATGGGACCTTCAAAAGGATAACCGTAATCAAAACCGGAAACAAGAATAACATCTGCTTTTGCATCATCTCGGCAAAATCCATTTTCTTTTTTGGTTGGTTCTGATTTTTATCTTTCTTCGGCATAGAAAACTTGCTTTGAAGAAAAAAGGTTATTCCTGCCATTATAGCCAAAACAGTTGACGGTTTATCTAAATTAATTCCAAGAAACATCGGATTAATAACCTCCGGCCTATGAACAAAACTATATAAATAAGCAAAATTTTCTTCTTGTATTCCCTGCCAAAACATTCTGTAAAGAATAAAAAGGATAGGCAATTGAATCAGAGTTATAAAAAAAGCGGAAAAAGGATTTATTTTCTCGGTCTTATAAAGCTCCATCATCGCTTTTGCCTGCTCTTCTCTATTATCTTTATATTTTGTCTGAATTTCTTTTAACTTCGGCTGTAAAGCCTGCATTGATAATTGGGATTTACTTGCCCTATCTTGTAAAGGATATAAAATAATCCTGATAAGCAATGTTAAAATAATAATCGCTAATCCGAGATTATTTCCAGGTAAATAATAGCAAAGTAAAATCAAAAGATTAAACAATGGCTGCCACAATATTACGTGAAAAAAATTAGCAAATGCGCTCATTGGTCTTTTTATTAATTATTCCTGATTTTAGCAATAAATCGTTAACTGTTTCTTTTATTTTTTTAAAATCCGTTGTCTTGTTTATGCCGGTCAATGCGCTAATCACAATGTCTTGTCCTGGTTCAATATCAGATATCAAATCTTTAGTCGCTGCCCTGATTCTTCTTTTTATCAGATTTCTGACCACCGCCCTTAAGGCTACTTTTTTACTAACTACTATTCCTATTCTAGAAATTTTGGAATCATTATTTAAGGATTTTAAAAATAAAAAGCCTTGCCTAAAACCCTTTCCTTTTTTATAAACTCTTTCAAAATCCTTCTTTTTTCTAAGGCGATGAATTTTTGGCAACATTTTATACAGTAATTCTTTTTCTACCTTTTTGTCTTCTTCTTTGTAAAACCTTGCTCCCATCACTGGTTTGAGAGCGTTTCAAAAATCCATGTTTTTTCTTTCTCTTCTTTTTATTTTGTTTATATGTAATGGCCATATGTCAATTAAATTAATTTCTATTTTGTATTTTGTTTAACCAGTATAATCGGTAAAAACCTATAAGTCAAACGATTCATTCCCCACATAACTCCCATTTTATTCACATTTTTTCAACAGCCCCCTCCAATTTACGCGGAAAACCATTGATTTGCCTTTTAAAAAAATATAGCATAGTATGAAAGATTGAGATTAACCTTCTTCTAACCCTATGAATAAAGAAGAGCTCTGGCAAGCAATATTGTCCCAAATCCAGTTTAATATTTCCCAAGCGAATTTTAGCACTTGGTTCAAGAATACTTATATTCTTTCAAAGGATAATGGGTCAATAATTATAGCTGTGCCTAATAATTTTTCAAAAGAGTGGTTAGAAAAAAAATACAATAAACTCATTTTAAGCGGATTAGAGGAATTAAATGAAAGAGTAAAAACAATAGAGTACAAAGTAATAAATATCCCTGCCCCTCAGGTACCTAAAGTATCTAATAAATCCGGGTTGGTTACTGTCAACCAATTGGAATTAGAAGAATTAACTCTTGATAAATATACTAACCTTAATCCTAAATACACTTTTGACAATTTTGTAGTTGGTCCATTTAATGAATTAGCGCATGCCGCAGGATGGGCAGTTAGCCAAAAACCGGGTTTAGCATATAATCCGTTTTTTGTTTATGGTGGAGTAGGGCTCGGAAAAACCCACCTTTTACAAGCTATTGGAAACAAGGTGGGTGAACAATTCTCAAAAAAGAAGATAAGGTATGTGTCCTCTGAAAGATTCATATCTGGCGTTATCAGTGCTATAAAAAACCAAACAATTGATGAATTTAAAAATACTTACCGGAATTTTGATATGCTAATAATTGACGATATTCAGTTTTTAGCAGGCAAAGAAAAAACCCAGGAAGAATTCTTCCATCTTTTTAATGTTTTATATGAAGCCAATAAACAAATCATTATTTCATCTGACAGACCACCAAAGGCAATTTCCGCCCTTGAGGAGCGACTTCGCTCAAGATTCGAAGGGGGAATGATTACAGACATCGGCACTCCTGATTTTGAAAGCCGGATTGCTATCTTGAAGCAAAAGATTCAAGAAAAGAAAACAGGAATTAGTGAAGAGGTTTTAGCATACATTGCCTCCAATATTCAAAAAAATGTAAGGGAATTAGAAGGGGCGCTAAAAGCATTGGCTGCCTGGAAACAACTCCATAATCAAGACATTGACCTTGAACTTGCGAAAAAGATATTAAAGAAAACAATAAATCCCCAGCCAAAAGGGCTTAATCCTCAAAAAATAATTGCCGTTGTCGCAGATTTCTATAATTTAAAAGAAAAAGATTTATTTATCAGTTCAAGAAAAAAAGAAATTGTTAAGCCCCGCCAAATAGCAATGTATTTCCTAAGAGAGGAATTGAAAAGTTCTTTCCCTTTTATAGGTAAAAAATTCGGTGGGAAAGATCATACAACCGCTATTTACGCTTGCGAAAAAATTTCAAAAGAAATAATGGAAAATGAACAATTAGCAGGAGAAATAACAGTAATCAAAGAAAAGATTTACGCATATTGAATATGATAGATGTGGAAAACCTGTTAAAAAGAAC
This sequence comes from Candidatus Parcubacteria bacterium, assembly GCA_026395615.1. Classification (GTDB taxonomy): domain Bacteria; phylum Patescibacteriota; class Minisyncoccia; order Minisyncoccales; family PEYH01; genus PEYH01. The sequence goes on from JAPLYH010000043.1 coordinate 24,869, forward strand.
TTGGTATCAATATGAATAATGTGTTGATAAAAAGAGACCCTGAAATCGCTTAAAAATCATCCCCGATTAATCAAGTAATTATCAACTGATTTATCAACCAAGTTATCAACTTTCTTTCCCCAAAACCAATCCTTGTAAGCTATAGAAATATAATTAAAATGAACTTATAAATCGGGTATATAATAGTAATAATTAATGTATTAATTAAGATATGAAGATAATAATACTTAAAGAAAAATTGGCTAAGGGTTTAAGCATCGTGGAAAAAATAACCGGTCGGAATTTAACTCTTCCGATTCTAAATAATGTTTTGATTTCTACGGAAGATAATTCTTTAAGACTCTCAACTACCGATCTTGAATTAGGAATCAGTTATTGGGGACTTGCTAAAGTTGAAGAAAAAGGAGAAATCACAATTCCCGTAAGAACTCTTTCGGGATTTGTTTCCCTTCTTGGGGAAGAGAAAATAACAATAGAGAGTAAAGAAAAAACCCTTTATTTAAAAGGAGAAAATTATAAGACTCAAATAAAAGGGCTTGATTCTAAGGATTTTCCGATTATTCCAGAGGTTGTGTCGGATAATTGGATTGAATTTGATGCTATTTCTTTTTGCAGGGGAATAGCTCAAGTAATGGATTTTTGCGCTCTTACCCAATCAAGACCGGAACTGTCTGGAATATATTTTTCTTTTCAAAAAAATATAGCTAAAATCGTTGCTACCGACAGTTTTCGTTTAGCAGAAAAAACGATTGTTCTGGACGGAGCAATGAATGGAATAAATAATTCACAATCATTTATTTTACCAAGAAATGCTGTCAGGGAATTGGTAAACATTTTTTCCGAACATAATGGAAAAATTAAATTTTATTTTTCCCCAAGCCAAGTTATGATTGAGAGTTATATTGACGAAACTCAAAATCCTCAGGCAAGGTTAGTTTCCCGGTTAATTGAAGGAGAATACCCTGATTATGAAGCTGTAATACCGAAAGAATTTAAAACCCAAATAGTTTTACCCAAAGAAGAATTTATGAGCCAGATTAAAATAGCTAGCTTATTTAGTGGAAGAACTAATGAGGTTAAATTAGTAATAAGTCCTAAAAAAGGAAATGTTTTAATATCATCTCAAAGTGTTGATTTAGGCGAGACGGAATCAAAAATGGCAATAGAAGCAAAGGGAGATGATGTTGAAATAAGTTTTAATTATAAGTTCTTATATGAGGGTCTGAATCAAATGAGGTCGGAAAAAATCATGCTTAACCTCAATGGACAAGATGGACCTGGGGTTTTAAAGCCAAGTGATGATTCAAATTATCTTTATGTGATAATGCCGATTAAGGCCTCTTAATGTTTGAACCAATATCAAGAATTCTAAATAAAAGGGCTGGAA
>JAPLYH010000043.1:26296-26656 GCA_026395615.1 Candidatus Parcubacteria bacterium
GGGCTGGAAATTTCTCTTTTAAAAGAGAAATTTTAGCGGTAGAAATTTGTAAAATGTGGTCTAGAGTAATAGAACGGTTATTTGATAAAGATATAGCCGAGTCCACTCAAGCCCTATCTTTCAAAGATGGGGTTTTGGTTGTAAAGATATCTAACTCTGTTCTGGCGCAAGAACTTCAGATAGAAAAAGAAAATATAATCGCTTCTATCAATAAGGAAGCGAAGAAAAAAATCGTAGAGAATATAAATTATAGATTATAAATTATAAAGATGATTTTTAATCAAAACAAAAATTATCCAAGAATATTTTTTTGGAGTTTATTTTTAATTATTTGTATAGGAATAATCTCTATAATTATTT
>JAPLYH010000043.1:26706-34772 GCA_026395615.1 Candidatus Parcubacteria bacterium
AAATACATAATATAATTTTTGACCCTAATTTAATCAAGCTGGAAAAAAAAGAAGTTGTTGCCCGAAAAACGATTTTATATGTTGGCGACATTATGCTTGATAGAGGAGTGGAGTATTTGATGAAAAAAAATGGCATTGATTATCCTTTTGAGAAAATAAAATCCATTACAAATAACATAGGTTTTATATGTGGCAATTTAGAGGGTCCGATAGTTAATAATCCTAAGAATTTTTCATCTAAATCTATGAGTTTTGCTTTTATTCCGGAAATGGCCGAAACCTTAGCCTCAGCAGGGTTTAATTTATTTTCTTTAGCCAATAATCATACTCTTAATATGGGCTCAGAAGGACTCATGGAAACTAAGGAACTGTTGTTAGAATCAGGAATTATGACCATTGGAGATCCTCTTAAATGTGAAGATAATTTTATTTATAAAGATGATGGCGTTATACAGATGGCCTTTAACAAAACATTTCCCAATAGTTGTTCAGATGATGAAATAGCGAAAACCATAGAAATAGTTAAAAAAGAAAACTCAGATGATTTTTTGATTGTAAATATTCATTGGGGAGAAGAATATCAGGCCAAGAATTCTATTTATCAAAAACAAACAGCTCACGCTATTATTACAGCGGGAGCTGATTTAATAATAGGGCATCATCCTCACGTTGTTCAAAATATTGAAATTTATAACAACAAATTAATTTTTTATTCTCTTGGAAATTTCATTTTTGACCAATATTTTTCCCAAGAAACTCAAGAAAGTTTAGGTGTAAAATTGGAGATGTACTCTAACAAAAATATTTATTATCTTATGCCTATCCAAAGCGAACTGGCTCAACCATCTTTAATGGAAGCAGAACAGGCAAAAGAATTTTTAAATGAATTATCAAAAAAATCTAGTCCCGAACTAGATCAATTGATAAAAACAGGAGTTATAGAAATTCCCGGCTAAAAGCCGGGAATCTTTCTTAAAGGAAAGAACCTACGCAATTTTGCAAAAATTATATTTTCGCTTCGCGAAATTTCGCAAAATTGCTGAATTTATGTTTTCTCCCTCCGCTCCTCGCTTTGCTCGGGACTGCAGGGCTGACATTCATCTCCGCCTAAAGGATGGAGATGAATGTCAGAGAAAATAGAAATAATTAATGATTAGTATTGGCCAGTCAATGCTTTTGCGAAAAAATTATGCCAAATAGGTCCAGCTATCGTAATACTTGGCCTGTTAGCCATAGGACTATTATCATTATTACCTGCCCAAACACCAACGGCTAAAGATGGGGTATAACCGATCGTCCAAGTATCTCTATATTGGTCTGTTGTGCCTGTTTTTGCCGCTACTTCATATCCTGGGAAATAAAGCGCTGAATTGGCCCCAAACATCGGTGTTCTGGCAACATTATCTGAAAGAATACTAGTTATCATTTTACAAATATCTTCACTTAAAACTCTTCTCGGAGTTTTTGTGTTTTCTTCAATAATATTTCCTTCCTCATCCTCAATCTTTAATATGGCAGTAGGAGGCACTCGTAATCCGTTATAAGCGAATACGCCGTAAGCAGAGACCATATCTATAAGTTTTACTTCCCCAGCTCCTAAAACTAATGATGGTCCATAAAAACTAGGACTTTCATTTAGAGTGGTTATGCCCATATCATGGGCAGTAGCGATTGTGTCGGCAATACCGGCTGCCAGGAGAACCTTTATAGATGGAATATTTAAAGATTGGGCTAGGGCCTGTCTGAGAGTAACTGGCCCCCTATATAAACCATCATAATTTTCAGGAATATAATCCTGATTTCCCCACTTTCCAAAATTTGTTTTTTCATCGACAACAATATTATCGGGAGTGTAACCTTTCTTAAAAGCAGTAGCATAGGCAAATGGTTTAAAGGCAGAGCCCGGTTGTTGTCCTAATCCATAGGTAACCACATTGACCTTGGGTTCAAATTTACAATCAAGACCCGGAGTGCATCCTTTTGGATATGGTTCTCCAAAGTAATTTTTTGAACCAACCATCGCCATAATTTCTCCGTTATTAGGATTTATAGCCACCAAAGCAGCATTAAATGCCTGGTAAGCTTCATTATTTTTGGATCCTTGTTCAACCGCTGTTTCTGCTTCCTTTTGTAATTTTAAATCAAGAGTCGTATAAACTTTGAGACCATGTTCTTTTAAAAAATTACCTCCATATTTTTGATATAAATAATTTTCCACATAAAGAATAAAATGAGGCGCATCATTAAAAGCAAAATCAAGGTCAGAAAAAGTGATTATTGTTTTCTTTGCCTCATTATAAACATCTTCTGATATATATTTTTCCTCAAGCATCCTCCCGAGAACAAAATCCTTTCTTTTTAATAAGGCGTCTTGATGTTCTCCGTAAGGATAATAATAACTGGGAGCTTGTATCATAGCGGCGATAACCGCTGCTTCTGGCAAAGTGATATCTTTAACTGATTTTCCGAAAAAAGTCCGACTGGCCTCTCCTACACCATAAATATTGGGACCAAAAGGAATTTGGTTAAGATACCATTCTAAAATTTGATTTTTTGAATATCGTCTTTCAAGTTCTAATGTTAAAACCAACTCCCTTATTTTTCTTGTAGCGCTTTTTTCTGATGACAAGAAAGTAGAGCGGATAAGTTGTTGGGTGATAGTAGAGGCGCCTTGAGCGGGTTGTTTTAATCTAAAGTCAACAAGAATAGCCCTGATAACTCCTTTTAGGTCAACGCCATGGTGGTTATAAAAATTATCATCCTCTGCTGCCAGTACGGCCTTGATTAAAGGATCCGGGACATCGCTTAAAGCGACAAGTTCTCTTTTTTCTTCCCCGTAAATTGTTCTTAATAATGTTTCTCCCGTTCTATCATAAATTCTAGTGGGCATTATTTGAGCTCTTTCAGTGAAGACCTCCGGTCTTGGCAGGTCTTTTGCAATATATATAAAAACAGACAATCCTATAAAAACAAGAATTATAATAGAAAATAAAAAAAATAAACCGATTCTTTTTAAAAAACGTTTTAGCGAAGAATTTTCATTATAAGTTTTGTGGTGATAAATTTTAGAAAACATTATAAATCAAAACCCCTGCCAGGGGGCAGGGGTTTTGGAGAATTAAATTTCGTCGTCATCGCCAAGGTCTTCTCCTACTCCGCCCTCTTCTTCTTCTACTGCCGGGGTTTCTTCTTCTGAATCTTCTTCTATTGGTAAATCTTCTTCTATGCCCGCATCACCCAACTCTTCCTCTTCTTGATTGAGTAAGGTTTTGATGCTTTGGTCTTCGTATTCCATAATTGATAAACTTAATTTGTGTTTAAGAATGAACGACCTTTTTATTTATATGATTATTATAATTTTATAAATACCTTTGTCAAGCGTTTTTTATTAAACCCTTGGATTGGAGAAGGTAGATGTAGCAAATAGCCAAACCTAAGGCATCTGCTGCGTCATCTGGCTTTGGTACTTTGTCTAGATTAAGCAGATTTTTAATCATTTTTTGCATTTGTGATTTTGATGCCCTGCCATAACCAACAATATTCATCTTCACCTCTAAGGGAGTGAATTCATAAATAGGAATTTTTTTTCTTGCTGCCGCTAATAATATTATACCTCGCGCTTGGCTTACGGGAATAGCGGTTTTGGCATTTTTGAAAAAAAACAACCTTTCCACCACCACTACCTCAGGAGAAAAGTCTTTTATAAGTTTGTTTATTTGACTAAATATTTGATTGAGTCGATTTTCAGGAGAATCAATAGGAGAGGTTTTAATACATCCGCAAGCGACAAAATCCATTCCTTTCGGTGATTTATTAACTATTCCATAACCAGTCGTCGCTGTTCCAGGGTCAATTCCTAAAATTATCATGGATGGAGTTTATAATTTTATATTTGAATAAATATCCTGCACATCTTCATCGTCATCAAGCGCTTCAAACAACTTTTCAACAGATGCTTTCTCCTTTTCATTTATTTCTATTTCTTCTTTTGCCATCCATCCCAAATTTGCTGATTCTATATTAAATTTTTTATTTTCTAAAGTTTTTTTAATATTTTCCAAATCGCTCGGTTTAGTATAGATCTCTAAAAAACCATCTCTCTTTTTAATATCATCTGCTCCTGCTTCAATAATTACCATCTCTAGGTCATCCTGGTTAATTCCCTCAGGCGTTTCTAGTATAATAATGCCCATATTTTCAAACTGCCATTTTACAGAACCTTCATTTGCTAATTTAGCATTATTATGAGATAAGAGCATTTTTATTTCTGTCAGAGTCCGATTTTTATTACTAGTGATACCCGTGATAATGAGGGCGCTTTTGGCCGGTCCGTAGGCCTCAAAACAAAATTCTTCCAATATTTCATCTTGCAGTTCGCCAGTTCCTCTTTTAATGGCTCTTTCAACGTTCTCGCTCGGCATATTCGCTTTTCTCGCCTGCTCCATAGCTATTCTTAGAGTAGGATTCATTTCTGGGTCACCTCCTTTTTTCGCAGCAATCGAAATTACTCGAGCTAATTTTGAAAAAATTTGTGCCCGTTTTTTGTCTTCCGCTTCTTTTCCTCTTTTAATTGTTGCCCAATGGCTATGTCCACTCATAATTTAATCACTAATTATTAATCACTAATCATTAATGTTTATATTACTTGATTTTTTCTTGATTTTCAACCATATTAGTGAAAATATTCCTGCAATGCAAGCGGAAGATCCAAATCCGACAACTAAAGGCGGGAAGAAATTTGAAACAGAGTGATTTTTTTCAGATACTTCCATATTCTTTATGGGAATAATATTTTCATTGGGGCTATTTAACGCTCCTGGCGTTCCACCCGGGAGTTGGCTTGTTTTCCAATTTTTTGGATTAGATCCATCGGTAGAAAAGTTGATTCTCTCCATTGTTTTTTTATTTTCGTTATTTCCCGCAAACCACCCTAAAGAGCAATCGATTTCATCTATTGCTTGCCCAGTTTTATTTAAAAGAATTAGATGTTCTCCTTGATTGCTTAGCCCTCCTTTATATATGTAATCGGCCGTCTTCTGGGGAACAGAAGAGTCATCGGTCCGCTCAAGGAGAAAATATGATTTAGCGCTTATTATTCCTGATAATTTTATAAAAAGAGTTTCATCTTTTGATAAAAGAGTCCAATTATCTGCGTTTATAGAAAAATCGTTAGGATTGTATAATTCAATCCATTCATCATTATAAGAATTTTTTGTTCCCATCCAGGCTATTTCATTAATAATTATTACAGAATCATCGCCATATATATAAGTAATCGGCAAAACTAAAACAATCGCATATATCGCGATTATCGGGATAATTTTTAGATAAATTGAAATATTATTCCTCAAAGAGATTTTTGCTTTTACAAGGAGATATTTTTAGATGTTTATAGGCCTTTTGAGTGGCTATTCTGCCCTTTGGACTCCTGATGATTAACCCTAATTGAAGCAAGTATGGTTCATAAACTTCCAAAATATTATCCTGTTCTTCATTTGCAGAGGCAGATAAAGCTTGTAATCCGACTGGTCCGCCATTGAATTTTTTGATAAGTATTTCAATAATTTTTCGATCTTGTGGTTCTAATCCTAATTCATCTATTTCTAGGGCAGATAATCCTAATTCGGTTATTTCTCGATTGATAATTTCCATTCCTTCTACTTGGGCAAAATCCCGGATTCTTTTAAGTAGGCGATTGGCTATACGGGGCGTAAATCTTGAACGCTGACTAATCAGATTTATAGCATCTTCTTCAATATTGATAGATAGAATATTTGCCGATCTTCTTATAATTTGCCTGATATCATTTTCCGCATAAAAATCAACTTGGAATGTAGCCCCGAATCTATTTCTCAATGGCGATGTAAGAAGACCTATTCTTGTCGTTGCGCCTATAAGAGTAAATGGGGGCAGATCTATTTCTAAAGTTCTTGCCATTGGGCCTGTGCCGGTGATGATATGTAATTTAAAATCTTCCATTGCCGGATAAATTATTTCTTCGCAAGTCTTATTAAGGCGATGAATTTCATCAATAAAAAGAATGTCTTTTTCCGATAAAGAAGTCAGAATGGCCGCTAAATCTCCGGGCCTTTGGATAGCCGGGCCTGTTATAGTTCTTATATTAGAGCCGATATTTTGAGCAACTAATCTAGATAAAGTTGATTTTCCGAGCCCAGGTCCTCCACAGAAAAGAAGATGGTCTATAGCTTCTCCCCTTGCGCTGGCTGCCTGAAGCATAATCTGAATATTTTTCTTGATTTTATCTTGGCCAACAAAATCTTCCCATCGTTTTGGTCTCAATGTTTGATCTAATGGATCCTCTTCATTAGAGGTTTTTTTGTCAGATAAAAAATCCGGTTTTGTTTTAAGAGAGGGGTGGGGGTTGACAATCATTTTATTATTTGTTATAATAAAGGCAATCCCTGGCTCTAGGGGTTTTTCTTAGCTCGGGTAAACTGGCTCCGGCTGGGTTATTCCTCGGAAAAATTCTGGTCTTTATTGGTTATGAAGATGTTACAGCCAGGGATTTAGTTTTCACTCGCTACTCTTTCTACTTCTTCAATTGTAGTTATTTGTTCAAGAACTTTTATTATTCCATCCTGATACATTGTAATCATTCCATTTTCGGCGATGATTTTTTTAATTTCAGGAACAGCGGGTTTTTTAACAATAAGCGATTCAAGGGTATCGTCAATTAAGAATGCCTCAAATATACCAAGTCGTCCTTTATAGCCCGTAAAACTGCATTCTTTACAACCCTTAGGCACAGCAATTTTTATCGGTTCTTCTATTGCTGGAAAAAAGTCATTAGGAATTCCTTTTATTGTTTTTTTTATTTTTTCAATCTCTTCTGGGGTTGCATCTCTTGTCTCTGCGCATTTTTTGCAAACTTTTCTTACCAATCGCTGGGCAATTATCATATTTATCGCTGGTCCGATATTGATAGGGTCAGCGCCTAAAGATATGAAACGAGGGATTGCTCCAGCTGCATCGTTAGTATGAAGAGTAGAGAAGACAAGGTGGCCGGTAAGAGCTGCTTGGAGCGATATTTGAGCTGTTTCTAAATCTCTTATTTCTCCGACTAGTATAACATCAGGATCCTGTCTTACTATTGAACGTAGACCGCTGGCAAAATCGTATCCCTGGCTTGGATTAACTTCCGTTTGGGAAGTTCCGTCTAGCCGGTACTCTATTGGGTCTTCAATCGTAATAATTTTAATTTCGGGATTTTGAATATATTTTAGAAAAGCATAAAGAGTGGTAGTTTTTCCAGAGCCAGTGACCGGTAACCACTATCATCCCATTAGGTTTTTTAATTTCCTTTTTAAATATCTCCATTAAATCTTTGCGAAGACCAAGTTGTTCAATGTCTTTTAAACTTTCAGGATTAAGAATTCTCATAACAACTGATTCTCCAAAATCAGCAGGTAGGGCAGATGTTCTTATTTCTATTTCTTTCGCTTTTTCTGTCTTTGTTTGAATAACTACTGAAAAACTGCCATCTTGGGGTTTGTTATGAACATTGAGTTTTAATCCAGCTAAAAGTTTTATTCTGGATAAAAGTAATCGATATGTTTCAGGGGAAAAAAACATTACATCATGCAACATTCCGTCTAATCGTATTCGTAGTCGGACATCAGTTTCTCTTGGTTCCAAATGAATATCGGAAGATGATAAAGAAATGGCGCCCAATAATACAACCTCAATAATTTTCGTAATTTCTTCTTTGAGATTATTTTCTACTTCTTTTTTGAAATCAGGAACAGATTTTACTATTTTCTGAATTTGTTCCGTTGCTTCAAAGGGGATGATTATTTTATCAGTTATTTTAGACATAATTAAAAAATAATTTCCGTTATTTTTTCTTTAACATTATCTATATTACCACTATTCGTGTTAAATATGATACCCTTTCCCTTTTTTTCTCCTTTAAAAGTTTCAAGTATCCTATTGCTAGAATATGGTTTTGAAGAATAAAAAACGCCTTTAATCAAATTTTGCCTATCCTTACTTTCCCACAGAAGGAGTAATGACGGAAGTCGTAAAATGTTATTTGTCAGTTCTTT
>JAPLYH010000009.1 GCA_026395615.1 Candidatus Parcubacteria bacterium
CAGGGAAGTTTGCCTTCCTTTTGAGCTATTAAAACCGCCTTCTTGACAAGGCCTAAAAGCTCGTCTTTATCCATATTTTTCCAGTTTAACTCTTAAACTCGGTTTTGTGAAGCCTCCCCGCCAGGGGCGGGGATCCTCTTTATTTTCAGGCGGAGCCTCGCACCGAAAGCCATAAGAAGCGATCCGTCCTTGCGCTAAAGAACGGGACTTTCTGGTGCGTGGGTAAAACAAAAAGGCGCATTGACAGGCCTTAGTATATCAAATATAAATCAATCATTTAATAGTGTTTTCGCTTCGCTGATTAGTGGTAAAATCTTATCTTTTTCAATATTAATAATTTTAGCTGTTTTATCGGGACTGTCCTCTAAAACATCTTTTGCTAACATTAATTTTGCTTTTGAACAGGATTCTATTAAATATCCTTTGAAAGACGGCAAAATCGTAATTGGATAAAGTTGTTCCGCCTCAATCATTGATTCCAATCCACCGCTTAATGGATACCTCCATCCTAGAAGTTCAATTCCCATGCCATTGGCATACCTAACTGCTTGCGAACTAAATTTTGCATTAGTAACCATGATAGGTTTCAATTCTATATTTTTCGGCAAATTAAAATAACTGCCATCTTTAAGATCTAAAAATTTAGCATAAAATGCTAACATTATCGGCAAATCAATTCTTTCACCTGGAAAAATCCGGTATTTGCACTCGCCGATATAAAAAATTTGATCTCTCCTTGCTAGAAAATCAATTTCGTGAATAGCAAATTTGCCTTTTATCTTTCTATTTAAAAAAACTTCATACCTATGAGCGGAAAAGACATCTCCTATATAATTTTCAAAAGGAAAACCGCTAGGACCCAATCTCCTCATTACCTCCCTTAAGCTAAATCGTAGGCCTGATTTTTTATCCTCTTTTTTAAGAAGCTTGTTAACTTTATCGAAAATCTCACTGGTTTTTATCCCAGGATAAATACTTTTTTCTATTTGCAACGCTACTCTTTGAGCTAATTCCTTCGGGGCTCCCGCCCTTAGAGCGCTTCTTAAGACTTTTGCCAAAGAAAAAAATTCTCTTTCGCCCCTTAAATTAACTACATAGTTAACCTGCATATACTTAATTTTATCCCAGATTTCTATTATAGGCAAAAACTATAGAGCTCCAAAAATTACGCCACCCGGCATCGTAGTGAAATTCCTCTTGCTGGACGCGGCTTCCGACGTTTCGTGAAAATTACGATGCCGGGTGGCGTAATCCGGGCCGGGTGGCGTAATTCAGTTTTCGTAATTTATTAGGGGCGGATACTGATAAACAACAACAGGGCGCCTGCAGGCGCCCTGTTGTTGTTCGCTAAAAACCTCTTTGTCTTTTTGCTAAAAATTTTCTAGTTTATTTCGTAGGTAATGCTTACATTAACCGTGATTTTATTCTCTCCTGTTTGAATATCTGGAGTAGCGCTCAATTCCCCCATTCCTTTCGCGCTTGAACTATCATAATAAAGCGGCTGCGGATAATAACCCCCCTCGCTAAAATTAGTAATCTTAGTTAATTTTACGCCAAGTTGATTTGCTAATATTTCCGCCTTATCTTTCGCCTGTTTAATTGCCTCATCTCTGGCCTGATCTTTTAGTGTATCAGGGTCATCAATAGTAAACTGCAATCCTCCTACCTGATTTGCCCCAGCATCAACTGCCTTTTGAAGAACATCTCCGACTTTAGTCATATCTCTGATTTTCACCTCAAGAGATTGGTTTACCTCATAGCCAACCAAAACTCTTGTTTCTGGTTTTGGCCATACGTCCGTTTGAACCGAGTAATCGGTTTTATATTCATAACGTGGATAAATATTAAAACTAGTTGTTTTTAAATCTTTATCCTCAATTCCTAGTGCTTTCATAGCATCAATTATTGCATTCATTTTCCCAGTATTGTCAGTCACGGCTTTTTCTACTGTTTTAGCCTCTGTTGTAACGGTAAAAGTATCTAGCGCTAAATCCGGTTTAGCGTAAATTTCTCCTTCCCCGCTCACTGTAATCGTATTCTTTGAAACTACATCTTGCCCAATATATCTCCCTGTTTTTATTTGATTGGAAGCGCCGACAGAAACATAAACTATCAAAGCAACAAATAATAAGATTAAAGCTAGGTTAAAAATCCCGCTACGATAACTCAAATCTAAATGTTTTTTTAATTCTTCCATATTTTTTATAAGATTAATTATCTATTATAATCTGCGACCTTTCCAATGATTACCATAATTCTACCCCAAAACTCTTTTAAATAAAACGTTTTCCCTTACTATTTAACCTTTTTATGATACTATAAAATAATGGTAAAAAACTTAGCAGAAAACAAAAAAGCTTTTTTTGATTACTTACCCCTAGAAACATTTGAGGCGGGTATTGTGCTGAATGGTCACGAGGTAAAATCAATTAGACTCGGCAGAGCCAATTTGCAGGGAGCTTTTGTTGTTTTTAAAGATGAGGACCCATACCTTCTTAATGCGAGCGTTCCTCCTTATCAACCGAATAACACTCCCAATAGTTATAACGAAAAGAGAACGAGAAAGTTACTACTAAATAAGTCGGAAATCAAATATTTAATAGGAAAATCAGCCCAGAAAGGCTTGACATTACTGCCTTTAAGAATGTATACTAACCAAGGTAAAATAAAGATTGAAATAGCGATTGTTAAACATAAGAACAAGATTGATAAGAGAGAGGTCCTTAAAAAAAGAACAACTGACAAAGAAATCAGAAGAGAAATCAAAGAACGGGGGTGAAAGGCATCGCTAGGAAACAGCTGATGAATTGCGCAAGTCCAGCTCTTGGAATCTGGCTAAACTTCCAAGAATCAAATAAGTGCCAACTTATTTCAAAGACCTGTAGCAATAATCAGCGCCCATCTGTTTTATGGATTCTCGATAAATAAAACAGGTGTAATTCATCGAGATAGGCCTTCTTTATTGGCTATAAAGAATCGCCGAAAACACAAGCCTAAGGTAGAAACTATTTTCCTGATTAAAGGTTTCTATCCTACAAAATTAATCAGGATAAACTTGTAGAAACAATTTGGACGCCTTCCTATACGCGGGTTCAAATCCCGCCATCTCCACTAAAATTAAATTTTAAAAACATTCCCACCAAACCATTATTCAATCATCAAATAAGAGCAACAGAAGTAAGATTGATTGATGAAAATGAAAAACAAATAGGAATAGTTCCACTGGAAAAAGCGCTCCAGATGTCTTCCGAGCGTGGACTGGACTTGATACAGGTCACAGATAAGGTTTCTCCACCGATATGCAAAATAGCAGAACATGGGAAATATCTATATCAATTAAAAAAGAAAGAGAAAAAGAGCGCTAAGAAGGGAGGAGAAATAAAGGGAATTAGGATAAAGTTCAATACTTCTTTGCACGACATAGAAACAAAAGCGAATCAAGCGTACAAGTTTCTAAAACAAGGATGTAAGGTAAAAGTAGAATTATTCTTAAGAGGAAGGGAAAGGGCATTAAGACAGCACGCCGAAGAACAAATAAAAAAATTTACAGAAATACTTGG
>JAPLYH010000053.1 GCA_026395615.1 Candidatus Parcubacteria bacterium
AAAGGACCGGATGCGGTGAAAATAATGACAATTCATTCCGCCAAAGGGCTTGAATTTAAATATGTGTTCATCACTAATCTTGTGGACAAAAGATTTCCAACAATTGAAAGAAAAGAGGAAATTGAATTACCGGAAAAATTAGTAAAAGAAATCGTGCCGACAGGAGATGTTCATCTACAGGAAGAAAGAAGATTATTTTATGTCGCAATGACTCGGGCAAAAAGGGGATTATTCTTTACCTCTGCGGAAGATTATGGCGGGGCAAGGAAGAAAAAAATATCCCGCTTTTTGCAAGAAATGAATTTAGAAAATTCTGGAGAGGGGACAGTTGAGGAAATATCTCTTAACCCGGTTGAAACAAAAAAGAGCAAAGCTCAAAAATATAATATCCCATCACATTTTTCATATTCCCAATTCGCTGCTTTTGAGAAATGTCCTTTACAATACAAATTTGCCCACATCTTGAGGATACCGAGAGTCGGCACAGCAGTATTTAGTTTTGGAAAAACAATCCATAATACTTTACATCAATTTTTTAGCGATTATGTTGAGGGTGAAAACAAAAACCAAGAAGGACTTTTTGGAAAGGCAGTGAAAGAAACAAATCATTCCAAAGAGCTTGAAGAATTAATTAAGATATATGAACAAAATTGGATTGATGAATGGTATGAAGATAAAAAGCAAAAACAGGAATATTTCAAGTTAGGTAAAGATATTTTAAAAGATTTTTTTGAAAAATTTATTCAAAACCCGCCTAAAATTAAATCCTTGAACGGAATGCCGTGTTTGGAATTAGATTTTTCTTTAAAAATAGGGGAAAATACTATCAAGGGAAAAATAGATAGAGTTGATGAATCAGCTGATGGGAAGATTGAAATCATTGATTACAAAACAGGCAGGGGAAAAGATAAATTGGAAAAAGATGGCAAAGAACAATTATTAATTTATCAATTAGCTGGAGAGCAAATTTTTGGTAAAATACCAGAAGAATTAAGTTATTATTATCTTGAGGATGGCAATAAAATAACCTTTCAGAGTTCTGAATCGGAAAGGGAAAAATTTAAACAGGAAACCTTGAAGAAAATTGATAAAATTAAAAATAGCGATTTTAAAGCAACGCCAGGTTGGCAGTGTCAATTCTGCGACTTTAAGGATATTTGTGAGTTTAGAAAAAATAATTAATTAAATTATCAATACTATGATAGTAAACAAAATTTTCGGAATCATATTATTAATCCTCGGACTATTAATAATTTTTTGGGGGTTGTATTCCTCGTATAATATTTTTAAAGGGAATCAGATATTGCCGGAAGTATTTCGTTCTAATGAAATTGATTTAGGGCAAAGTAAAAACAATACCTCAAGCACGATTAATCCACAAGATGTTCAAAAACAAATGGAGGAAACCGTAAACGCGCAATTAGCAAAAATAATTCCATCAGGGTCAATGTTAAAACTGCTTAACCTAATCAGTTGGTCTTTGTTTGCTTGGATTCTGATAATGGGCGGTGGAAAAATCGCAAGCATAGGAGTAAAACTCATGGTTGGTGTTGACTGATTAGGGTTTTAGATGTATAATAAAAACAGAATAGCGAGACGTGTCCGGAGTTCCGGAAGGAGGTGAGTCGCTGTGGCATACACCGAAGTTCTCTCAGTCGTTAGGACGGAAGAAGGTATCCTCGTCAAGATGGTGATCTATAGGGATCCGTGTCCCATAACCATCGCTTTCTGGAAACCATGGGGAGGAAGGCTAAGACGAGGACCCGTCACAAACAGCGCAGAGAACGGAAGTCAGGGATGGGATAAGATCTCCGACGATCTGTACGAAAAGCTCTTCAAGCGAGCGGCAGCTATTGCTAGCTCGCGCGAAAGAGGCAGCGCTCACCAGCTCCGCCTCGCGCTCTGACCGCCGACATTTCTGAATCTTCGGAAACAGGAAAGTCGGCGGTTTCATCTTTTTGTAAACTATGATAAAATATTCCAATCATTAAAATCTTAATTTTATGGATTATTTTTTCACTATTATCGCTGGTTTCGGAGGAGGTGTAGTGCGCGGTTTGATGGGATATATCAAGCACCAATATTCTTATAAAAATACGGGCTTTAATCTGCCTTATTTTTTTTCAATGATGTTTTTATCAGGAATAGTCGGAACATTAAGCGCTGCTGCGATTGGGCAGATTAGCAAAGATACTTTAACGGTAGGATTTTCCGCAGCTGTTGCTTTTGTGGTCGGATATGCTGGCGGTGATTTTCTTGAAAACGCATACAAGATTATTATCAAAAAAAGTTAAAACATGTCCTTACAAGATTTTAAAGAAAAAAACGGATACGAAATAGAAAATTATTGGTTGCCAAGAGTTACCAGTATTACTGATGTTGTTTTTAAGCCGGGGCTTTTAAGATATTACGCGGAACAACCGAATTTTGCCGTTGCCCAGCAAACACTTAATCATGCAGCCAATTGGGGAACGAATACTCACGAGGCAGTGGAAAAGTTTTTAATTGGTGAGGAATGCGAAATTGACCCGATAATTCTTCCATCTATCCAGGCGTTTAAAAAATGGAAAAAAGAATACAAAGCCAAGATATTAGATGTTCAAAATGATATTGAAAGAAGAGTGTATAATATAGATGACCGCTATGCCGGTACCCTTGACGCATTGGTTGAAATTGAGGGCACATTGGGTGTTTTGGATATTAAAACCGGTTCAGGAATTTGGGACGAATATTCTTTACAGCTTGCTGCTTATATGAATGCCTATAATAAATCAGTTCCTTCAAAAAGAATGGCAAAAACAAGATGGATACTTCGCCTAGATCAGTTTGAGGAATGTAAATTTTGCGGAGCAAAAAAAAGAGCTAAGGGAGGAAAGGTAATTATTAGGGGCGGGAAAATAAATTGTTATCATAAATTTTTACTGGCAAGAGGAGAATTCGAATTTAAAGAGCTGAAAGATTTTAATCATGATATTGATGGATTCATCGGAGCTAAACGGCTTTGGGAATGGTATAACAGGAACCATTTGAAACAAATAGAAAATTAAACAAAGACAAAAATTATTCAAGCTTTATTATGAATCGAGAGGAAGCTTACAAATTATTAAAAGAGAATTTGTTTAATAACAATCTTTTGAAGCATTGCTTGGCGGTTGAGGCGATTATGCGCGGACTTGCACAACGATTAGGAGGTGATGTTGATAAATGGGGAATTGCCGGATTATTGCACGACATTGATTATGAAAAAACAAAAGATGATCCTATTAATCATTCTTTAGTTGGAGCGGAAATGCTTAAAAATTTAGGATTTGATAATGAGATTGTTGAAGCAATAAAAACTCACAATGAAGCACATAATATATTACCGGAAGGAATGATGGCAAAATCTTTATTTGTCTGTGATCCGATGAGCGGGTTAATCGTCGCTTCTGTTTTGGTGCTTCCGTCAAAGAAAATTACAGAACTTAATACTGATAATGTGTTGAATAGATTTAAAGAAAAAGCGTTTGCCCGTGGAGCTAATAGGGAAATCATTAAACAATGTGAACCATTACTCGGATTATCTCTTGAAGAATTTACAAATATATCTCTTGAATCAATGAAGGGAATAGATAAAGAATTAGAATTGTAATATGGAATTTATTGCCGATCTTCATATTCATTCAAAGTATTCCCGGGCCACCTCTCCTGAAGCGGATTTAGATCATATTTATGAATCTGCAAAAATCAAAGGGATACAAGTTGTCGGTACAGGCGATTTTACTCACCCAAAATGGATTCAGGAGATTGAACAAAAATTAGAACCAGCAGAGCAGGGATTGTTTAAAATGAAGAAATCTCAAGATGAGATTCGTTTTTTATTAAGTTCGGAAATAAGCTGTATATATAAATATAAAGATAAGGTGAGAAAAGTTCATAATATTATTCTTGCGCCTTCATTGGAAGCGGTTAAAAAAATAAATGAAACCCTTTCTAAAATTGGAAATATTCATTCTGACGGAAGACCGATTATAGGGCTGAATTCCAAAGAGCTTTTGAAGATTGCATTAGAAGCGGATGAAAATTGTTTGTTTGTTCCTGCTCATTGTATGACTCCATGGTTTGCAATTTTTGGTTCAAAATCAGGATTTGATTCAATAGAAGAATGTTTTGACGAATATTCAAAATATATATTTGCCTTAGAAACTGGTCTTTCAGCCGACCCGGCAAACATTTGGTTAATTCCTGATGGCAGGCGAGTGGCGTTGATATCTAACAGCGATGCTCATTCGCCATCTAAATTGGGAAGAGAGGCAAATGTTTTTAATACTGAATTAAGCTATTCGGGAATAGTTGAAGCAATTAAGTCAAAAGATAATAAAAAGTTTTTATATACAATCGAATTCTTTCCCCAAGAAGGCAGATATTATTATGATGGACACAGGGCTTGCGATATTTCATTATCACCGGCTGAATCAAAGCGGTACAATAATATTTGTCCTGTATGTGGGAAGCCGCTTACTTTAGGAGTTATGAACAGAATAGTAAAACTGTCTGACAAAGAAGAAGGATTTATTCC
>JAPLYH010000025.1 GCA_026395615.1 Candidatus Parcubacteria bacterium
CCATATGAATAACGGTAGCAGATGGAGTGGCCAAAACAATTCCCATTGAATCCATAATAGAATGTTCTACTTCAAAGAAACTTAAATTAAAATCATTGAGATTTATTTTTTGTTTTGTGTCCTGTATTTGGATTGTTTTTAATTTTTTAGATGAACCCTTTATATTATCTTCCATTCGGCGTTTAATAAGAGCAATAGTAAGAGGTAATCCGATAACTAAAGGGAAACCAAGTTTTTCTAAAAGCAGGGGAGCAGCGCCTATGTGATCTAGGTGTCCATGAGTAAAAACCACTGCTCTTATATTTTTTTCTTTTCCCTTAAGGTAACTGATATTCGGTATGATATAGTCAATTCCAGGCATATCTTCTTCTGGAAATTGAATTCCCATATCAACTATTACAATATCTTTTCCATGTTCAAAAACAGTCATATTCCTGCCGACTTCCTCCTGGCCCCCTAAGGGGATAATGCGAAGCTCATTCTCTTTCCTGTATTCCTTTTGAACTGGCCTGTATTCTCTTTGATTGGTCATTTTTTGCGCTTGTATTTGCGTTTTTTTTATTTGTGTTGTTTGTGTTTGCATAATAATTGAGGTTAAAAGTTCTAGATAAAATATAAAAAGAATTTAAATTTTAATTTGTATTTTTACCTTTTTATTTTTACTTTTTAATTTGAGCGAGCCCACGCAAAGCGGGACAGGCGATTGTGCCGAGGGTGGGACTCGGACCCACAAGCTCTTGCGAGCACTGACTCCTGAAGCCAGCGTGTCTACCAATTTCACCACCTCGGCAGGGAGTACAAAATCATTTTGTCATAAAAAATATGACAAACGATTTTTCTTTTTATCTTTATTATTCATTAACAAAAGAGATGTCGTTTGGAAGAGACATTTGAGGATCTTCAAATCTCAAAGGAGGAATATTTTTATAATTCTCGTTCTTAACCCAACCTTGAGTCGTATAGAAATAGCATCCGCCATTTCTTTCCTGGATTCCTTTATAACTGTTTTTCATATTTTTGTCAACCCAATTTGCTATTTTTAAAGTTTTGTCTGTTGGGTTAATGGTAATATGACTATATAAATTAGGAACAACGCATATCTCTCCTTGTTTCGTCTTAACAGCATAAACATCTTCTATTGTGTCGCCATTTTCTTTTTGTAATAAGAAAATTGTTTCACCTTCTAACACAATATATGTTTCTCCGCATTCGTTTGTATGAGTATGCCCCTTAGTTTTATTAAATTCGCTACCAATCATTATGGGCAATATTACCGTGATATCATATCTTAAATAATCTTTTTCTTTTAAACCTCTATACATATAGTATAGTTCCATGTCCAAATTCGCTGTTTTTAACCATTCCTTATCATATAAAACAGAACCCATATCTCTTATGGTGCGTATATCTGGTTTGAAATTTTCAAGATTAAAAGATTCCATATATTTACCTACCACACTCTTTTGGTATTTATATACCAATTTTCAATATCAGAGAACCTTTGAGACGGGTCAGCTATTATATGAGATTTAATTCCCTTGATTCCGCTTGAACTAAGATATATTAGATCGGGATTAAAGAGAAATATGGCAGGAGCATCAGTTATTAATAAAGCCTGAGCTTGCTCCATTTTTTCTATAAGAGTGTTCTTGTCAGAATTTGTTCTAATTTCTTCAAGCAGTTTATCAACTTTAGTGTTTTTGTAATCTGCGAGGTTTAAACCAGGATAAATTCTTTGACTGGAGTGCCAGAAGGGGAATGGATCCGGAACAATGCCTAATACTTGTCCAAATAATAATGCCTCGTATTCTCGTTCTTTAATAGTGGTTTGTTTTATATCAGTAATTGAAAGGGCGTTTATTTCTGTTTCTATTCCGATTTTTGCCCATTGTTCTTTTAAGAGCTCAGCTGTTTTTTGAAGCATCGGGTCAGTGGGAGTGGTAATAGTTATCTTTAGCGGAATGTTTTGACCTGGGCTAGTTATACAAACCTCATTCAATTTCTTTCTGGTGCTTGGTCCGACTACTCCATTAGCAGTAGCTTGCCCCGAGGATTTTAGTATTTCATCGGCATATTTTTCCTGGAACCTTATTACTGCCTCCTTGGTTTTACTTCCAAAAGAACCAGTAACTTCTCCATTAGGATAAATATCGCTGAATTTTGCAAGACATTGTTGAAGATATTCTACGGCCTTACCCGTTGACCCAAGAGATAACGTACTTACAAAATTCATTGTTTCCGCGTTTTTTGTTTTTACTAACTTTCCGTCTTGTTCAATAAACCCGGCCTTAGTTAATAATTCTTTCGCTTTTGTTGGGTTAAATTCAGTTGAAAGAATAGGGCTTCCGGGATTATATACATCCAACAAGAAAGGAGATTCTATTATTGCGCCTTTTCCGGATAATATTTTGTCTTTGATTTCTTGTTTATCAGTAGCAAGGTTTAGGGCAAGGCGTACAGTATCCTGAGTTAACAGTTCGCTGTTTGCCGGATTAAAGAAAATGGCAAAATATCGGGGGATAATAAAAGAATATTCACTAAAATTGTATATTGATTTATAAATGCCCGAAGGAAGATAGAGAGTATCTATAATATTATTTTCCGCCGCTTGAACGAGCTCTTCTTCGTTTTTAAAAAATAGAAAATTGATTTTATTGATATATGGTTTTTGGTCGTAGTAGTTATTAAATTTAACTAGATTAGCAGAGGTAATTTCTCCGGCCTTGTTTTGGATAATATTTTTTAATTTAAATGGGCCAGATCCGATAGGCCTGAGGTTGTAAGGAGAAAGTGAGAAATTATCTGCTGAAATTTTTGACCAAATATGGCTAGGCAATATTTTCAAGCATAGGGTTTCTAAGAAAGCAGGATAAGAGTTTTTCAAGGTGAAAGTAATTTGATATTGAGAGATTTTTTCTGCTTTTACATCCAGCCATTTTGCTTGGATAGGGCTTTTGAACTCGGGACTCTGAACTATTTTTATAGTGAACATCACATCGTCTGCTGTTAAAGGCTTCCCATCGTGAAACACGACATTTTCCTTCAATGTTAGATTATAAGTTTTTCCGTCATTTTCAACAGAATATTCTTTAACAAGGTCTGGGACCACTTCTCCTTCGCCATTATATTTAAAGAGTCCGGAATAGATTAATTCTACAAGATCCCTATCCACATCATTTTATGTAGCATAAATTGGATTTATGTGTCCTGGCTGGCCGAATATACCCTCTCGAAGAACCCCGCCATTTGCCGGAGCTTCAGTTGTTGCTCCTACATAAGAGGACGCAATAAGATAAATGCCGGATATAAGAAAAATAACGAAAAATGTCGAAAAATATATTTTTTCTTTCTTATCAAGGACTTTTGGTAATACTTTTATAATATTAAAAATTTTCCCGAGACCGGGCTTGAGTTTTTCTTTAATCGGCTTGATGTTTAATTTAGGCCGAATAGCATTAAATCTCTTTTTTAAATTTTGAGGATTAATATGAATCTTTTTAGAGTTAGAAAATTAGGTTTAGAACTGCCAAGATTATAAATAGGGCGCCCAAAGTGACTGTTGCCCAAAATATCTTTTTTTCAATTCCTCTCCTTGAGCCATAAAAGGCTCCTCCCTCTTGTCCAAAAGCAGATCCCATTGCTGAGCCTCTTTGTTGGAGGAGAACGCCTGTTATTAATAAAATTGAAACAATAATTTGTAGAATAGCAAGTATATCAATCGTCATATCTTTGTTTTCGCCAACTGCGCTTAGCAAGCAAATAAAAGAAAAAGCTTGAAGCCCAGATGATTAAAGTTGTTATTATTAATGGTACGAATCCTGAAATTTTTAAATTGTCGGGAAATAGCACGAACGACACGAACCAGACAATCGCAATATTTATTACTAACCCAATTAAGCCAAAAGTCAATAGTCGGATAGGGAACAAGAAGAAATTTAAAATTGGTTTGATGAAGTAGTTTATTATGCCGAATATCAAACCGATTAAAAGGAATATCTTGCGCTCGCCGACAAATTGGACGCCTGGGACTAATTCAGCTGAAAGATATGTTCCCAAGACACCGGCTATAATTTGAAATAAGAATCCTGTCATTTGCTCTATTGTATCATTTCCAAACAAAAACGCAACAAAATCCTTGACAAAATTACGGATTTAGTTTAAGGTATAAAAGGTCACTTTAAATAACTAATAATAAAGAGATGAATATTAAACCATTATCTGATTATATTTTAATAGAACCGGTTACCGCAGAAGAAAAAACAAAAAGCGGTATATTTTTACCGGAAACAGCAGAAAAGGAAAAACCAGAACAAGGAACAGTTGTGGCGGTTGGTCTTGGCAGAAAAACCGCATCAGGGAAAGTTATTCCTTTAGATGTTAAAGTTGGAGATAAAGTTTTATTTACCAAATACGGACCTAATGAAATTGAAATAGATGGCAAAGAATATTTAATTGCCAGAGAAGATGATATATTAGCGATTTTAACTTAAAAAAATAAAAATTAATTTTTAAAGAGAAAATGGCAAAGGATATTATATATTCCGAGGTTGCTCGGAAAAAATTGAAAGCCGGAGTTGATAAACTGGCTAATGTCGTAAAAGTGACTCTTGGACCAAGGGGCAGAAATGTTATTTTGGACAAGGGTTTTGGTTCTCCCATAATAACAAACGACGGCGTAACTATTGCAAAACAAATTGAATTGGAAGATAAGGTAGAAAATCTTGGAGCAGAGATAGTTAAAGAAGTTGCTTCCAAAGCCAATGATATGGCAGGTGACGGAACTACTACTGCTACTGTTTTAGCTCAAGCAATTATTGGCGAAGGAATAAAAAATGTCGCTGCCGGGGCTAACCCATTAGCCCTTAAAAAAGGAATTGAATTAGCCACAAAGAGAGTGGTTGAATTTTTAAAACAAATATCAAAACCAATGGCGGGCAAGGAAGATATTGCCAAAGTCGCCACTATTGCGGCCGAGGATTCTGAACTAGGCAATATGATTGCCGACGTTATAGACGCAGCGGGGATAGATGGAGTTGTAACAATAGAAGAATCAAAAACATTTGGTTTACAAAAAGAAATTGTAAAAGGACTTCAGATTGATAAAGGATATATTTCTCCATATATGATAACAGATGCTGACCATATGAAAGCGGAATTGGACGAACCATATATTTTAATAACAGATAAAAAGATTTCATCCATAAAAGAGATTATTCCGATTCTTGAGAAAGTCGCTCAAACTGGGAAAAAAGATATTGTTATTATAGCTGATGATGTTGATGGCGAGGCGTTGGCAACTTTATTGGTTAATAAATTAAGGGGTGTGTTTAATGCTTTAGCTGTTAAAGCCCCTGGATTTGGAGATAGAAAAAAAGAAATGCTTGAAGATATCGCTTGCTTAGTCGGAGCTAAGGTTATTTCCGAAGACGTTGGATTGAAAATAGAGAATGCTGAATTAGAAATGCTCGGACAGGCCAGAAAAGTGGTTTCTACAAAAGATGACACTACTATTATTGAAGGGAAAGGAGCGAAAGAAGAAATAGAATCAAGAGTTTCTCAAATTAAAAAACAATTAGAAACAGTTGATTCCCAATTTGATAAAGATAAATTACAAGAGCGTTTGGCAAAATTAGCTGGGGGAGTAGCGGTTATTAAAGTTGGCGCTCCCACAGAGATTGAGCAAAAAGCCAGACAACTTAAAGCAGAGGACGCTTTATCAGCAGCCCGTTCCGCGATTGAAGAAGGAATTGTTCCAGGCGGAGGAGTGGCCCTTATAGAAGCGACAAAAGTTTTGAGCGATATTGAAATAACTGAAAAAGGAGAATTAGCAAAAGATGTTCAAACAGGAATTGATATTTTAAGGAAAGCGATTGAAGCCCCTGCAAGACAGATAGCTCATAATGCCGGAGTTGATGCTGGAGTAGTTGTAGCTCGCATAAAAGGAAGTACGGAAATGGATTTCGGATTTAACGCCTTGACATTAAAGTTTGAAAATCTTATTCAATCAGGCATTATTGATCCGACAAAAGTTGTCAGGTCTGCGTTAGAAAACGCAGCTTCCGCTGCCGCGATATTCTTAACTACAGAGGCAGCTGTTACAGATAAACCGGAAAAGAAAGACAATAATCCTATGCCACAAGGCAATCCTTACGATGACTACTAAAACGATTTAAATAAAAAACACAAAACTCCGCTTCTCCAAGCGGAGTTTTGTGTTTTATGAGCTTGTTTTATTGATTGTTATACGCTATAATAACCCCATAATTAAAAATTAAATAAGCAAAATTATGAGTACATTACTTATTGTTATTATTGCGATTTTGGCCCTATTGATATTAAGCATAGTAGGGATGTTTAATCGTTTCGTGGTTCTCCGCAATAGAACCAAAGAAGCATGGGCAGATATAGATGTCCAGCTGAAAAGAAGATACGATTTGATTCCTAATTTAATAAGCACGGTTAAAGGGTATGCCCAACACGAA
>JAPLYH010000049.1 GCA_026395615.1 Candidatus Parcubacteria bacterium
ATATTTTTGTTAAGGAAGCACTTTATGAACTCCAAAAGAAGGAGCCGGATGATTTTCGTGCCGAAAGAATTGACAGCGACATTATGGGCGCCTTGATTACTAAAATTCATACCGCTGCAACAATTGATTTAGAACAACTTTTATTCGGTGAAAACTATAAGCCCAATTCTGATGATGAGTAAAATTAATGATCGCATAATAAATAGAACGATAGGAGCGGTTGCTAATTTTTATAATATTTCACCTGGAGATATAATTGGCAAAAGTCGTCTCAAGAGTATAGTTTGGCCAAGATTTATAGCTGTTTATATTCTCCGCGAAGAATATCATGGTTCCTTTCCTATTATAGCGAATAAAATCGGGGGTAGAGACCATACGACAACTATGTACGCCCATAAAAAGATTGTGGATGCTATCCAGAAAGATTTATTCTTGCGCGACGAAATAGACGGTATCCGCGCGGTAATCAGGGGCGAAAAAAAACATATTGAGAAAGATGAAAATTACGTTATTAATAGAGAGAAAGCAAAAAAAAAGAGAGAAAGCAAAAAAATAAATCCCATTTTATCTGATAAAGAGAAGCATATATTGACGGAATGGCGATTTGGCAGGACACTTGAAAATATAAGTCAAGAATGGGATGTTACGCGTGAGCGCATTAGACAGATTAAGGATAAAGCAATTTCTAAGGAAATTATAGGGAAGCAATTAGAAGGATTCGAAATTGATATTAATGAATTTCTCAAACGAGAGAGAAATAGTCATATTACTATACGTAAGAGTAAATCAATATCTCATAAAAACGAAGGAAAGTTGGTGAGGAAAAATAAAAGATGGAGTAGGTATTATGATCGTTGTAGGAAGTGCGGAACCACAATCATTCCTCATCGTGCTAATGGTTTTTGCGACGAATGTAGTCCAGGAGTAAGGAATAAAAGACGCGTTAATTTAATTCTAAGAGCTGGTAATAAGTGTAGTTTATGTGGACTTGGTCAGGACGAATCATTCAGAACATTAGGGAGAGATTTATATGTGGTTCGCGATACAGATTCTCCAAGGAATTATATAGTAATGTGCCGTAAATGTTTTTTAACTCGTGCTGGGAAGAAGATGGGAGAAGGGCACGGAAATTCAAGGGGGAAATTTTAAAAACATAAAGCAGATAGTAATATGGATAATTTTACGAATCAAGAGAAACAAAAAATATTAGTTCAGATGAATTTTCCGGCTCCTCCAATCACCAAAGAAGATATGGAGAAGATATTGACTGGGGGATTAGAAGATATTGATCTGCCTTGGGTTATGTGGCTGGAAAATTTTTTGGGTCTACCTAGGACATCATTTGTGGCAGAGATTCTCGAAAGATTCCGCGAGATTAATACTAGAGAAACTTTTATGAGTATTGTCCCCTCAATACAAAAACTTTTAAAACCACTTCGAGATTCATGCAAAGCTTATTGTCTCGGCTTATACAGCGCCTCAATTGCTCTTTCGGCAGTCGAGGCGGAAAGTCTACAGATACTTTTATGGGAAATACATGGGATTAAGTTGAATAGTTCCGAAATGACTGAAGTTCAGGAAAAAGCAATATTTGGCAGGAGATTTGAAAGAATAGAACAAAGTCGAAGAATCGAAATTCTTAGTTCTTTTGGATGGATTACAGAAGATCAAAATGATTTATTTCATCGGATTCGAGGGGCAAGAAATCGCTATTTGCATTCATGGAGTGAAGATTTTAATCGGGAAAAAGAAGAAGCACTCCTTTGTTATAGAGATGTTTTTAAGCTATTTCGCGAAATTACTGCTGTTAAATTAAAAGATTCCTCATCGATTGAGGCCAACCCTCTACTTACACAATGGATGCAAAAAACTAAAAATTGAAAAGAGATTATGACCATTGAAGAAAAGCAAAAATTTAGAAGAGAAATTCTTAAACTTCACTACGAGTTATCAGAAGGCAATTCTTTGAATCTAGTCATGCGTCCCATGGTGGCAGAAAAGCTCGGCTTCAAGGAGGATTATAACAATGATGAACTACTTGGAGCAATAAATTACCTTGAGGATAAGGGATTTTTAAGGGTTCAGACAAATGTACAAGATCAGATTACTGATTCAGGTATTGATGAAGTTGAAAATGGATTCCTTAATTTTCCTCTTAAAGAGGACGAGGAGAGTGGAAATGAAGATGAGGGCGAAGAGCTAGAATCGGAACTGATAGTATTATTGAGAGAAATTAACGATTGTTATGAGAAAGGCGAAAAGGGGACTTTGAAAAAGGAAAAATTGGAAGAGTGTGAAAATCGAGTAAAAATAGGATTAGAACAATTTATCCCACAATTGGGTGACGAAGATTTACCACTTCAACTTGAGAAACTCCGCAGTAATTGGCATCTTCCATTGAAATCAGGTTTTCATGATAAAAAACTCGCTATTGAAAGATTAGGAAAATATGAGGAGTTTATCAAGAAAATTATAGAAAAAATTACAGGGGAAATCCCGCGGTCGGAAGCATTTATTAGTGAGGGTCAATCCTATGAAGGAAGAAAAACATTGAGGCTTATCATCAGACAAGCTAAGCAAAAGATTTGGCTCATTGATAACTTTATGCATCCTGAAATATTAATCGTTACAGAACCATACTTAATTGAGAATCCGGATTTAGAACTACGCTTACTGATGCGCCAAAAAAATAATAGCAATTTCCGAAGTTTTCAATCAGATTTTTTGAAATTTGTTAAGCAGTACCCACAGATGAAACTTGAAGCAAGAGAAAATAATCAATGTCATGGAAGATTTATAATAGTAGATGAAAAGATTTACCACTCTGGTCACAGTTTACATGCTCTTGGGGATAAGGCGGATGCTATTAATCTCATACAAATTAATAGTAATCAACAAAAAATTCTACATAACTTTGATGACTGGTGGAATAATGGAAACATAGTTAAATGAGTAAGGGGTTAATCTTAAGGTATTTATTTTACAATTTTAATTAGTTCAATTGTTGGGAAGTTTTCCCAGAACCAAGTTCGAACTGCGTCCCATCGCCCGCGCATAAATTTTTGCTCCAGCTAGTATGAAAAATAAAAATCTCGTTTTTCTTTTTATAGGATTTTTATTGTTGTTTATGGGATTTGATTCGTCTCAGTATTATTTTTCCTCAATTTTTTATTCTGAAAATATCAAATTAATATCTCTTGTCTCTCTTTCTCTTATTTATTTAACTTTTGCCATAGCTACATTTTTTTCACCGTTTTTCTGTAGAAAATTAGGACTTAAGAAGTCCTTTTTTGTTTCTTCATTATTTTATCCTCTCTTTATTCTTTCGGTGCTTTTTAAATCAGAAATTTTTATATATCTCGCTTCCATATTTTTGGGTTTTGCCGCTTCTATAATCTGGACGGCCCAAGGAACGTATTTAGTTCAGCAAACAAACGAGAAAAATAGAGGATTCTATTCCGGTTTGTTTTTTGCCATGATTCCTCTGGGTACCAGTTTTATGGTTTTTCTATCCAGTTTTTTTGTAGAAGCCATAAGTTTTGTTGTCATTTATTTTGTTTTATTTCTGATTTCTATTGCTGGTTCAATATTACTTCTCGTCCCTTCTGACAGCGGTAGGATGAGGGATTATAAACTTTCTCCGAGACAGGTGATAAGAAAAAAATCAATGATATCTTTAATGCCTTTTCTATTTTCCTCTTCATTTGTTTCTGGTTTAATGTTGAGCGTTATACCGATTCGAATAACTGATTTTTTTGGATTAGGGTATGTTGGAAAAATTGTCGCTATCTTTACTTTTTCAGGAGTTATAATTTCTGTTTTAATAGGTAAATTATCTGATAAATATGGAACTAGGCGTTTTGTTTATATATCTTCAATTAGTGGCATAATCGGGTTTATTCTATTGCTCTGCTCAGAATCAATCCCGTTATTTAGTTTGGGAGTTCTGATGCTCTCTGTTTGTTATTCATCTTTTCTGGCATTGGGTTATCCGATAATGTCAAAATTATTTAAGGACGATTTAGATTCAGCTATGGCAATAAGATTGACGATGTTTAGTTTAGCAGTATTTTTTTCAGTCATTCTTTCAAATTTTCTTAATTTTTCTATAATGATTTTAATAGGAACCGTTTCAACAATTTTTTCCTTAGTTTCAGTAAGATATTTGTTTAAAAATAATCCTGTGCTTTTATAATAGGATTGGAAAAAATTTATTGTTTGGAATAAAAATTACGAGCCCCGGCCTCGTAATTTTTTTTGCTTAAAATATTGACCGAAGGGAGTTTTTATCTTAATATATAAAAACCTTCTTGGAGCTCTTGGCCAAGTCGGTATTTCTCACAGGAGGAGGTGATGTACCCTTGAAAAAAGCTTTGGTGTTGTCGTTGGTGAATACGACCGCCTAGCTGCCGACCGAGGAATGACGCGTGACTCCTTTGATGAGAGCCATCCTTTTTAAGGACCGCTGCTCACGGGAACACAACTCAGATAGGGAGGGGCATGAGAATCATCAAGCCCTGAGAGGGGGACGGGGTGAGTGGCGTAGTGGGATCATGGCCATTTCAGGTAGCACACTCACCCTTCCCCACTTTTTAATTAGTCAAAAATAGTAGAAAATTATTTTGTATTTTGTCAGTTAATTCCGCTGTTATTAAGCAAGCGGTTTTTTTATTTTAATTTTTTGACCTTAGCAAAACCCGCGATTTTATTTCTGTAAAAATATTGACAATATAAAAATAGTGTGATATAATATAAATAGATTCAGAGAGATCCGAAATGGCTACAGGGAGGTAACGGACATGACATTGGCGGCGTGGGCAGTGATTGGCGAGTGGGTGGCACTCGGAGTTGTGGCTCTGAGCGCAGCGGGACTCCTCGCACTCGTGGGGTTCTGTATGAGAAACCTGCTTGTGCAGTTCCTGGTGGCGCGGCAGCCTCAGAAGAAGAGCGTCGTCAAGGGGGACGAGTTTGACAGGGAGATCTCGACCGAGCCGATCACGCTCGCCGAGGCGCTCCAGTCTGGTCGATTCGTCTGGCTGAAGGGGAGGGTCTGCAAGGTGTTCGGTGCACGTAGCGGTCGCCTCGTCCTTCAGTGGAAGGCGCGCGACGGTCGCCTGATCAAGGGGCGTCATACCCGGGAATCACTGGAGCGACTCTGGGGACTCGCTCGATTGGCGCCCTGTAACTAAGGACGCGAAGGAGGGGATAGTAGTTCCTCTCACACTCATCGAGTGCGTGGCAGTGCCCGTTGCGGTGCTGCGGAGGAGCTAAAAGGGGCAGTCGGACAGATGTCTGGCTACCCCTTTAACCTTTTTTAACTGTGGATATATCCGCTTTTTTTGTTTGATATTTGGTTATTTTTAAGGTAAAATATAATCATAATAACGAAAATGGAGGATTTAAAAAATATCAAAATTTTGGCTGAAAAAGAAATAAATTCAGCTAGAAATAGTGAAGAAATAAAACAGATTTTTCAGAAATATCTGGGAAAAAACGGGGAAGTTACCCGTGTTTTGCGTTCTTTAAAAAATCTTGACGAGAATAAGAAAAGAAGTATTGGAAAATTAGCAAATCAGATAAAACAGGAATTAGAACAAAAGATTGAAATTAGGAAAAAAGAAATTGGCGCGGAAATTGGAAAAAATAAAACAAATAAAAAGATAGATGTCAGTTTCCCTGGGCATAAATTACCAACAGGACATCTTCATCCAATTACAAAAGTTAAAAGGGAAGTGGAAGATATTTTTGAACGACTCGGTTTCTCTGTGGTAGAAGGGCCGGAAGTTGAAAGTGAGTGGTATAATTTTGACGCTTTGAATATTCCCGCTAATCATCCGGCAAGAGATATGTGGGATACATTTTGGCTTCGCCAAAATGAGTCAAAGGTTCAAAATTCAAAATCAAAAGCAAATACAAAGTCGCAGAGATTATTATTAAGAACGCATACAAGTCCGGTGCAAATAAGGTATATGGAAAAAAATAATCCTCCATTAAGGATTATTGCGCCAGGAAGAGCTTTCCGATATGAAGCGACTGATGCTTCTCATGAAATAAATTTTTATCATGTAGAAGGATTGATGGTTGATAAAGAGATAAGCGCCGCTAATTTGAAAGCAATAATGGAGAAATTTTTTGAAATGTTTTTTAAGAAATCTGTGAAAATACGGATTAGGCCTAGTTTTTTCCCTTTTACAGAACCGAGTTTTGAAATAGATATTAGGTGCTTGGTTTGTGGAGGAAAAGGGTGTAGTGTGTGTTCGCAAGGAGGATGGCTTGAGATTGCCGGAGCTGGGATGGTTCACCCTCAAGTATTTAAATCTGCAGGATTAAATCCAAAGGAGTGGCAAGGATTCGCCTTTGGTATGGGATTGGATCGGCTGACAATGATGAAGTATAAAATTAAGGATATAAGATTATTATTTAAAGGAGATTTGAGATTTTTAGAGCAATTTTAAATTGATTAGAATGAGCAATAATTTAGTTTTTAAACTGACATAGTAATTTTCCCAGCGAGAAAATTACTATTCAGCTTTCGGCCTCGTTCTTCCGCCAAAATGGCGGAAACCATGCCCGCTCGGCCTCGGAAGCATTTTGAAAACTAAATTAT
The DNA here is from genome assembly GCA_026395615.1 of Candidatus Parcubacteria bacterium. Classification (GTDB taxonomy): domain Bacteria; phylum Patescibacteriota; class Minisyncoccia; order Minisyncoccales; family PEYH01; genus PEYH01. The sequence goes on from JAPLYH010000049.1 coordinate 6,608, forward strand.
TGCTCATACAAACATATTATCCGAGAGCCGCCCTGAAACTATATTGCCTCACTGTTAGATATTGAGATGCATTTTGAAAGTAATATTTTCACCCATAGCAAATATGTTATTTTCTTACAACTGGTTACAATCATTTTTTAAAGGCAAGCTACCTGAACCAAAGAAATTGGCAGAGCTTTTAACTTTGCATAGTTTTGAAGTTGAAGAAGTTAAGAAACAAGATAAGGATTGGGTTTTTGATATAAACGTAACTCCTAACAGAGGAACTGATTGTTTTTCGCATTTTGGTATAGCTCGTGAAATTAGTGCTTTTACCAAGTTAAAAATCAAGAATGAAAAGTTAAAAATAAAAGAAGATGGAAAAACAAGAATAAATGATTTTATAGATGTAAAAGTAGATAAGGGAGCAGATTGCCCGAGATATACGGGAAGAGTTTTAATTAGGATAAAAGTTGGTTCTTCGCCTAAATATATACAAGAGAGATTGCGATCTTGCGGAGTTGAGCCGATTAATAATATTGTTGACGCGGCTAATTATGTAATGCTTGAAATAGGGCAGCCGCTTCATGCTTTTGATTTAAATAAAATTAGTAATAAAAAGATTTTTGTCAGAAGAGCAAAAACAGGGGAACAGATAAACGCTTTAGATGATAAAACATATAAATTAAATGAAAATAATCTTGTTATTGCTGATTCTGAGAAAATGTTGGCAATTGCAGGAATCAAAGGAGGAAAAGATACTGCTATAGATAAAAATACAAAGGATATTTTTATTGAGTCAGCTAACTTTGAGCCGTCATTGATCCGGATTAGTTCACAAGAACTCGGGTTGAAAACAGATGCTTCTTTGAGATTTGAACACTGGATGGATCCGAATATGACTGAATCGGCAGCGGACAGATTAGCCCAATTAATTCAGGAAGTTGCTGGAGGAGAAATAGTTAAAAATAGAATAGATTTTTATCCGAAAAAGATTTTACCAAGAAAATTGAAATTAGATTTAGAAAAGGCGGAAAGTTTGTTGGGGGTTAATCTCGGCAAAAAAGAAGTTATTAATATCTTGAACTCTCTTGGCCTAAAAACTAAAGCAGATCTTACGGTTGAGATTCCGACTTGGCGCCCAGATTTAGTTCAAAATGAAGATTTGACAGAAGAAATTGGCAGGATTTATGGATATAAAAATATAGAATCAAGTTTTCCAAAATTGGCCCTAGCGCCGGCTAAAAGGAATGACAATATATCCTGGGGAGATAAGATAAAAGATTTTTTGAGACAAGCTGGATTTACAGAAGAATATAATTATTCTTTTATCAGTAGAAAATTAGGTGATATGGCAGAAGGAGGATTAGTTGAATTAGAAAATCCTTTTTCAGAAGAGTTTTATTATCTTAGGCCTAATTTATTATTTAATCTCTGGGGAAATACTCAATATAATATAAAGAATCTTAATACCGAACAAGCGATTAAAATTTTTGAACTAGGAAAAGTGTTCAAAAAATATAAAGGAGAAGTTATTGAAAAGAAATCTTTAAGCGCAATTATGACAGGAAAAGATTCTTTTTACGCTCTTAAGGGAGTGATTGATTCATTATTTGAAAAACTTGGCATTAGTGATTATTATTTTGATGAATATCAGGCAACGCCCGAGAGCACTGAATTTAATCTTTGGGATAGAGAAGCAATGGCAGAGATAAAGATTAACGGCAAAGAATTAGGATTTTTAGGAGAATTAAAACTCCCGGTATTGGATAAGAATGGGCGAGATTGTAAGATTTTTGCTTTTGATATTGATATGGAAGCTCTTGTAACAGAGTGCAATGAAGAATATGAGTATATGCCGATATCAAAATTTCCAGCTGCCATCAGAGATATCGCATTGCTCGTGCCTCAAGATGTAAGAGTGGGGGATATTTTAAATATTATAAACACGAGTGAGAATAAATATATTAGAGATGTTGATTTGTTTGATTTTTATGAGGGGCCTCAATTGCCAGAGGACAGGAAAAGTTTAGCGTTTCATATAATATTTCAAGCAGATGATAAAACATTGAATAAGCAGGAAATTGATTTAGCGATGAAAAAAATAACAGATGCGCTGGAAGAGAATGACGATTGGGAAGTGCGAAAATCCGCTTAATCAATGATAAATAATTAAAATTAGCGATCTAGATTTATATGCCAAAGAATACCAAAAAAACGGACAGTCAAGAATATACAGCAAAAGACATTTTTGTTTTAAAAGGGCTTGAACCAGTGAGGAAAAGGCCGGCTATGTATATTGGTTCAACGGGAATTGAGGGCCTGCATCATTTGATTTGGGAGTGTCTTGATAATTCAATAGACGAAGCAATGGGCGGCTACGCTGATGATATCGAGGTAGTGCTTTTGCCGAATAATCAAGTAAGAGTTACGGACAACGGAAGAGGTATCCCGGTTGATATCCATCCTGAAACAAAAGTATCTGCCCTTGAAACAGTTTTAACCACACTCCACGCAGGCGCGAAGTTCGGGAAGAAAGTTTATCAGGTTTCCGGTGGTTTGCATGGCGTTGGTGTTTCCGTTGTTTGCGCGCTTTCTTCTTATATGAGAGTAGAGGTTTGCCGTGATGGTTTTTTACATTATCAGGAATATTATCAGGGCATACCAAAGGCAAGGGTTAAAAAAGAAGGAAAATGTAGCCAGAGCGGAACGACAGTGATATTCCAGCCCGATAAAGAAATTTTTCAGACTATTACGTTTGACCGAAAAACAGTTTTAAACCACTTGAGACGGCAAGCTTATTTGACAAAAGGAGTAAGATTGAAGTTTGAAGATCAAAGAACTGATAAAAAATTCGTTTATGATTTCTATTTTGAAGGAGGATTGAAAACTTATACAAAATATTTGGCAGGAAGCAACAATTTGATCCACGAAAATCCGTTTTATGTGGCTAAAGAGAAAGAAGGCATTTTAGTAGAAACAGCTTTTCAATATACAGAAGAACAAGAGGGTTATGAAGAAAGTTTTGCTAATAATATTTTCACCCTTGAAGGAGGAACTCATTTGACTGGTTTTAAGAGCGCTTTGACCAGAGTTTTAAATGATTATGCCAAGAAAAACAATTATCTAAAAGAAGATGATGAAAATTTAGATGGAAGAGATGTCAGGATAGGGCTTAATGTCGCAGTTTCGGTAAAAATAAGAGAACCTCAATTTGAAGGACAGACAAAAACTAAGCTTGGCAACCCAGAGGCCAGAACAGCTGTAGAAGCGGTTATAAACGAATCATTAACCGAATATTTAGAACAATATCCGCAAGATGCGCGAGCAATTGTTATGTATTGTCTCTTAGCTGCCAAGGCAAGAAGGGCAGCATCAGCAGCGCGCCAGACAGTTCTTAGAAAGGGCGCTTTAGAAGGATTGAGTTTGCCTGGAAAATTAGCTGATTGTTCTTCAAAAGATCCGGCAGAATCAGAATTATTTATAGTGGAAGGTCAGAGCGCCGGGGGCTCGGCTAAATCAGGGAGGGACAGAAAATTTCAAGCGATTTTGCCTTTGCGAGGAAAGATTCTTAATGTGGAAAGAGCAAAGCTTAATAGAATGTTAGAATCCGACGAAATTAAGGCCTTGATTATCGCTTTAGGCACAGCCATTGCTCAGGATTTTGATATTTCAAAATTGCGCTATCACAGAGTAATTATTATGACTGATGCTGATGTTGATGGCGCCCATATAAGAACCCTTTTACTGACTTTATTCTACAGGCACCTTAAGCCAGTGATTGAACAGGGTTATTTATATATTGCTCAACCGCCGCTTTATAAAATTCAGGATGGTAAGAGAATGGAATATGCCTATAATGAGGAGGATAAAACAGAAATAGTAGAGGATATGAGAAAAACTGGGGCTAAAAATTTGAATGTTCAACGATATAAGGGTTTGGGAGAAATGGATGCGGATCAATTATGGGAAACAACAATGAATCCGGCAAACAGGAGTTTATTAAGAGTTAACATAGAAGATGCAAAAGAAGCAGATAATATTTTTGACATTTTAATGGGCGAGGAGGTTGTGGCAAGAAAGAAATTTATCCAAACCCATGCCAAATATGTCAAAAATTTGGATGTTTAATATTGACATTAATCAGCTAGGTGGTAATATGAGGATGCCCCTCAAGGGGGTTTTAAAGACCTTATTGATAATAAAATTATGAAAATAACTACTTTACCCCATAAACTTATTCTTTACTTTAAGCAAGTAAAGACAGAAGTAAAAAAGATTAATTGGCCAACTAGACAGGAAACCGTGAGATATGCTTTGACAGTTATTGTTATATCTTCAGTAGTGGCAGTTTTCTTGGGTGGATTAGATTTAGCATTCGGTTCGTTGTTAAGAAAAGTAATCACTTTGTTTTAATAAATTTTATGCCAAAACAAAAAATTCCAAAAACCAGACAGTGGTATGTACTTCATACTTATTCTGGCTACGAAGATTCAGTGGCAAAAAATCTTAAACACAGAGTTGAGTCGCTAGGAATGGAGGATAAGATTTTTAATGTTTTAGTACCCAAAGAAAAGAAAATAAAAATTAAGGGCGGGAAAAGAAAGGCGACAGAAGAAAAGATTTATCCGGGATATGTTTTGGTGGAAATGATAGTAACCGATGATTCTTGGTATGTAGTTAGAAATACCCCGAATGTTACCGGATTTGTGGGAGCAGGAACTACGCCTGTCCCGGTTTCCACGGGAGAAATATCAGAAATAACCCAGAGAGTGGAAAAAGAAAGCCCCAAATATACAATAAATATCGCAGTAGGGGACACGGTAAAAATTACAGATGGGCCTTTTAAAGAATATGAGGGCAAGGTTTCTGAGCTTGACCAGGAACAAGGAAAGGTTAAAGTAATGGTTAATTTATTTGGCAGAGATACTCCGGTTGAGCTGGATTCTTTACAAATAAAAAAGATTTAATAATTATAAAAGAATGAAAAAAATTAAAGCTATAGTAAAACTTCAGATTTCAGCAGGGCAAGCTAATCCAGCTCCTCCAATTGGACCGGCCTTAGCATCTCAGGGCTTGAATATAGGAGAATTTTGCCAGAAATTTAATGAGGCCACCAGGGAACAAATGGGTTTCACCATACCGGTAGAAGTAACTGTTTATGAAGACAGAACTTATATTTTTAAATTAAAACAGCCATTAGCAGCTGATTTAATTAAAAAGGCAGTTGGGGTGGCTAAAGGTTCCGGAGTTCCTAATCGCAAAAAAGTTGGTAAGCTCACCAAGAGCCAACTTAAAGAAATAGCCCAGAAAAAGATGGCTGATTTAAATACAGAGGATGTTGAACAAGCAATGAAAGTAATTGCCGGAACAGCTCGCTCAATGGGCATTGATGTAGAACAATGATATAAATTTTAAGTCAAATAGAAATTGAAAATCCCTGAGATAGGGATTTTCTTTTCTTTTTTAAAGATATTTGCTAAGGTGATTTTATGAGTAGGAATAGAGGAGTTGTTCGTTCCCAATCAAAGACGGGGAGGTGTGTATGGAAATTCTGCGCTCACCTGGTAATGGTGAGATTCTAGCAGTGCTGGTAGGAGATGGTAGCGATTCTCCATTGGAGCTTATCGAGCTCGCTGGGAGAACTGCGCATCAGAGTGCGGACAAGATATCTCCAGGTACAGCTGAAGCTTTTGTCCGGAAAATCCTAGCGAGGGGTCATGGGAGCGTACTAGAACACTCTTGTATGACAGTACGTTTTCGTGACTGTTCGAGGGGGTTTACCCATGAACTAGTTCGACATCGCCTTGTCTCTTTCACTCAAGAGTCAACAAGGTATGTCGATGAAGGCAGAAATCTCCGAGTCGTGTGTCCTCCAGATAGGGATCCCGATGAGCCAGTTCTCATCCACCTACCAGATGGGCATGAGGTTTGTGTTTCTTTTGCCCAGTGGGTAGAGATGAATGAGCAGATGTACATCGGATTGCGAGGAATCGGGTGGAATAAAGAGGATGCCAGACAGGTGCTTCCCACTGGAATTGTCGCCGAGATTGTGATGACGGCGAATTTCAGAGAGTGGAGGCATGTCTTCTCTCTTCGGTGTGCGCCAACAGCTCATTGGGAGATTCGTGCTGTGATGAAAGATCTTCTGAAGACCGTAAGGGCAAGGGTGCCGGTGGTCTTTGATGATCTGTGTCCATAAGGAAGGGGTGGACTACTGTCGATGGAGTTTCGGATGATATCCGGGGCTCCATCTTCTTTTATTTTCCATTAAAATCTGTTAAAGTGATTGAACATAAAGAAAAATGAAATACATTCCTACAATTGGTTTGGAAATCCATACAGAACTAAATACAGATTCCAAAATGTTCTGTTCTTGCAAAAATAATTCTCTTGAACCAAGGGCAAATGTTAATATTTGTCCTGTTTGTATGGGTCATCCGGGAGTTTTGCCAGTTATTAACGGGGAAGCAGTTAAAAAAGTAGTTAAAACAGGAATTGCTCTGAATTGTAAAATTGCCAAGGATTCAAGATTTGAAAGAAAGAACTATTTTTATCCTGACTTGCCAAAAGGTTATCAGATTTCGCAATACGCCTTGCCTTTGTGTGAGAACGGATTTTTGGAAATAAACAGAAGAAAAATAGGAATAACAAGGATTCATTTGGAGGAAGAAGCAGCAAAATTAATTCATCAAAAAGACGGAACCTTGGTTGATTTTAATAGGGCTGGTATTCCATTAATGGAATTAGTAACTGAACCCGATATAACGAGTGGAGAAGAGGCGCATAATTTTGCCAGAGAACTTCAGCTTATTTTGCGTTATTTAGGAGTTTCTTCCGCTGATATGGAAAAAGGGCAAATGAGAGTTGAAGTAAATGTTTCTTTAAGAACAGGAGAAAAATTAGGCACAAAAGTAGAAATAAAAAATCTTAATTCTTTTAGAACAATAAAAAAGGCATTGGAATATGAAATAGTACGGCAAACAGAAGTTTTAGAGTCGGGAAATAAGGTTATACACGAGACAAGAGGATGGGATGATAAAAAACAAATTACTGTAAGCCAAAGAAGCAAAGAAGAAGCTCATGATTACAGATATTTTCCAGAACCGGATTTGCCGCCATTGGAGCTTTCTGATGACTATATTTCAACAATCAGGTGCCAAATACCTGAATTGCCTCATAATAAAAGGATTCGTTTTAAACAAGAGTATTTTTTAAAGGATGAAGATATTGAAATTTTCGTTTTTAATAAAGATTTAGGAGAATATTTTGAGCAAGTTGTCTCGGAATTTCAGGTTTGGCTTGAGGATAAAAATAACAAGGAAGTGGGGGAGAAAGAATACAAAGATTTAGCTCAATCTGCTTCTAATTATATTTTGACTGATTTATCAGGGCTTTTAAATGGAATGTCTGTGGAAGATAAGAATTTCCGCATTACTGCGGAAAACTTCGCAGAATTTATTTCCATACTTTATAAAAAGGAAATTACGAGCAAAATTGCTAAAATTGTTTTGAAAGAAATGTTTGAAAAAGGTTCTGACCCCTCGGACGTTATTGATGAAAAAGGATTAAACCAGGTAGAAAACGAACAAGAACTTGAACAAATTGTTTCTGATATTATTTCCAGTAATCTGCGGGCAGTTGATGACTATAAGAACGGCAAAGAAAACGCTTTGCAGTTTTTGATTGGCCAGGCAATGGCGAAAACGAAAGGCAGAGCGAAGCCGGATATACTGGAAAAACTCTTTACAAAGTTATTAAACTAAGGTATAATATAAGCACAGAAAATCAGCACACTGTCAAGTTAGGCAGCTTCATAGGGGAGGTGAGTCCCGATGGAAATGGCGAGGCAAGTCCTCATCAGCGATTTCGATGGTACGCTTGCGTGGTTCAGTTTGCCGTACAGCATCCATCATTGGCTTTCGCAGCACCGGTCGTGGCTCATCTTCTTGATACCAGTACTCCCAGTTGTGTACGCACTTTACCTACATCGTCCATGCAAAAGGACCGCAGGACAAGCTATCCTCGCTCATAAGAGAGAAGGGGGTAGAGTTGTGGTCTTTTCGTCCACAGAGGATCTGTGGATAACCAGGTTTATCATCTGGTCATGGCTGGTGTGGTGGGAGATTCCTTGTGATCAACTCATTTTGCGTCCGCATAACGAGTTGACAAGGGAATTCAAGATGAGAGTCATCCTAGAAGAGGGTTGCTCCGTGCTACTTGAGAACGATACGTCAATGGTTGTTCGATTCGTTGATGAAGTACTGAAATCCGGTTTCCGGAATGTCAGTGTAGCTCGGCAGCAGCGTTATTCTATGGTGTCTTTCCAGAGAGGAGGTGATGTCGCTTGGAATGCGGCTCAAGACCGCATAGTCGGTAGTTGGGGGTAGCACACAACTTACTCTTCACAGCAATGCAAGGGAGAGAGTATGTCGCAAAGCAACAATCCGGCGGATGACGGGGTAGGGAAGGCAGCGAAGACTGGTGGCCATCGGGCGAGGCGTTTCCATGAAGAAAGCGAGGTTCCAATCCATGGAAAGGAGGATGAGGTTCCTACAGACGACGTTGTCCTAACGGGATTTGTGTCTCGGGCAGCGGTAAGAGGTCTGTTCAGGAATCTCCCATCGAGGTAGGCGGAGAAGCGCCTACGAAGCTGCGAGGTGAGGAGAACTGGCAAGCTTGCTTGCTGGTTCTCCTCACTCTGTATTTTAATATATAAATTTTTTGATCAGCAGTTCAGCTGTTTTTTTGTTTTCAACCCAAACGATTCTTTTATCTTTTTTAAACCAAGTCATTTGTCTTTTACTATATTGTTGAATTTCTTTTCCTAGTTTTTCAATCATTTCTTCATAATTTATTTTATTTTGAAGATAAAAGGCAACCATTCTGTATTCTAATCCAAATTCCTCAATTCGTTTCCAAGATAAACCGGATTTTCTGATTTTTTTTACCTCATTAATCATCCCTTGATCTAATCTTTTTAAAAGACGATTTTTGATTTTTTTATCAAGTTCTGTTTTTTCGGTTTTAATTCCCAGAATCAAAACATTATATTTTTTCCATTTTTTCAATAAAGGAATAGGCTTTTTTGTTTTTAATACGATTTCAATTGCTCTTATTAAGCGCCTTTTATTATTTTTATCTATGTTTTTAGCTCTTTGCGGGTCTAGTTTTTTTAATTTTGAAAAAAGTTGCTCTGCAGTTTTCTTTTCTAGTTTTTTTCTTAAAATCCAATCCGGCTTAACTTCGGGTATTGTGATTCCATCAATTAGAGCTTGAATATAAAAGCCAGTTCCTCCGCAAATAATCGGTAATTTTCCTTTTTTTTGAATTTCTTTTATTACTTTTTCCGCTTTTTTAACATATTGGGTAACAGTAAATCTTTTTTTCGGACTAGCCACATCTAAAAGGTGATGGGGGATACCGAGCATCTCTTTTTTTGTTATTTTTCCTGTCCCAATATTCATTCCCTTATATACTTGCCTGGAATCAGCTGAAATTATTTCGCCATTGAATTTTTTAGCGAGCTGCACAGCTAAGTCGCTTTTCCCGGAGCTTGTAGGTCCTACAATTACCAAGATTTTATTAATATTTTTCTCCTTCAACGCCATAGGGTGTGGCTTTTATTACTTTTATTTTTATAAATTTATTAGCAAGATTTTTATCTGATTGGAATTTAATTGTTTGATGATGGCGGGTTTTTCCCAAGAAGAAATTTTTTCCTTTTTCTAAAACCAATACATTTACTTTTTCCCCAACGAACTTTTCATTAAATCTTAAAGCGCCCTTTTCAATTATTTTTATTAACTCTTTTTCTCTTTTTCTTTTTTCAGAAGGAGATATATTATCTTTTAAAATAAAGGCAGCTGATTGAGAACGAGGGGAGTATAGAGAAACATACCCAGCAGAGAAACCAATTTCCTTAAATATTTTTTTTGTATTATTAAATTGTTTCACTGTTTCATTTGGGAATCCTACGATTACATCAGTTGAAAGAGCAATAATACTTTCTTGTCCCTTGCGATGTTTTTTAAAAGAAACCCTTACTTTTTTTATCAGTTTTTTATAATTTTCTGATGAATAGGGTCTATTCATTGCTTTTAATATTTCGTTGTCGCCAGATTGGATCGGGAGATTAAAATAGGGAGTAATTTTTTTACATTTTGCGAACATTTCAGTCATTTCATTGGTTAAATCTTTTGGATGCGAAGAAGTAAATCTAATCCAAAAATCTCCAGAAATATTATTCACCATTTCCAAGAGTTTTGGGAAATTAGTTCCGCTTTTTGATTTGTAACTATTCACATTCTGTCCGAGAAGCCAAATTTCTTTCACGCCGTTTTTTACAAGATTTTTTACTTCGCAAATAATATCTTTTTCTGGCCTGGAAATTTCTTTTCCACGAGTGTAGGGAACAACACAATAGGAACAAAAATTATTGCAGCCAGTCATTATAGGGATATAGGCGATTGGCCCGGATTCGTATTCTGGCCGTATCTTAAGATAATGTTCAATTTTGGTGTTTTTATTTGGTATCTTGAACCCGATTTTTTCTAAGATAGACGGCAATTCTCCCATCTCGTCTATTTTGAAAATTCCATCGCAAAAATCTTTTATTTTTTTTCTATCTTTATCCACGATACATCCCGTTAACAGTATTTTGGTTTTTGAGTTGTTGTTTTGCGTTTTGCGTTTTAAATTTTGAATTTTAGCAAAAGCCCTATCTATTGCTGATTGTCTTACTGAGCATAAATTAAAAACAACCAAATCAGCGTTATTTAGATTGGAAGTATTTTTAAACCCAAGACCATCAAGCATGCCAGAAATTCTTTCGCTATCCGATTTATTCATCTGGCATCCATAAGTAATGATGTGATATTTCATCTTATTCAATCTTCATCAATTCTAAATCAAAAAAATGCTCTGGTAAAGCATCAAAATGGTTAATGATTAATTACTCTCCAATAATTTGTAATTGAATTTGCCTTTTTCTGGCGTGATCAAGCTCTATAAATAAAATACTTTGCCATTTTCCGAGTTGGAGATTGTTATTAATGATATTGAGACAAATATTTGTAGGCAAATGCAATGCCTTACAATGAGAGTGTCCGTTTTGACATTCATCCTCGCAGATATTAACGGTTCTTATCTCAAAATTATCATGGCAATATTTTTCTGCTTCAGGAGCGATATTATTTAAGTGTTTTTTAAAATCCTTTAAAAGCTCTGGTTCATTCTCATTTACAAAAACCGCAGCAGTGGTGTGCATTGTTTGAATATTTATAATCCCATCTTTAACCTCTGCTTGAGCAATACAATCTTTAACGTCCTTAGTAATATCAATAATGTCTAATTTGCCCTTGGTTTGAAGAGAAATTGTATTGTAAGTAACCTTCATCTCTATTTCTTTTTTTCTATTTCTAATTTAAGTTTTTTAATAAGAGAGGGGAGCGATGATTCGCCAATGTCGCCCTTGTTTCTTTGCCTTACACTTACGGTCTTGCTTTTCATTTCTTTATCTCCGACAACCAAAATATAGGGGATTTTCTGCATTTCTCCATTTCTTATTTTTTTCCCAACTGTCTCGTTTTCATTTTTTAAATCCACTCTTATCCCTGATTCTTTTAATTCTTTTGTTATTTTTTGAGCATACTTTTCGTGTTTTGTGCTGATAGGCAATACCCAAACCTGAACAGGAGAGAGCCAAACAGGCAATGCTCCTGCGTAATGTTCAAGCAAAACTCCGATAAATCTTTCCAAAGACCCCAAAAGAGCCCTGTGAATCATAAAGGGAGTATGTTCTTTTCCGTCTATATCAATGTAAGACATTTGAAAACGGGAGGGTAAGTTGAAGTCAAATTGAATTGTAGATAGTTGCCACTTTCTTCCTATAGCATCTTTTATCTTGATATCTATTTTTGGACCGTAGAATACTGCTCCTCCTACGTCTTCAACATACTTATCTCCATAACCGTTTTCTATTAGAACATTCTTAAGTTCTGTTTCAGCAATTTTCCAGTCCTTGTCAGAACCAATAAATTTTCCTTTGTTTTTTAGGTCTCGGGTACTTAAGTTTGGTTCAAAATCTTTAAACCCAAAAGTTTTTAAAATATAAAGAGTAAGTTTAAATGCTTTAACTAATTCTTGGTGTAATTGTTCTGGTGTGCAGATTATATGAGCATCGTCTTGAGTAAATCCTCTCACTCGGGTTAACCCGTGAAGAGTTCCGCTCCTTTCATAACGATAAACGGTTCCCATTTCTGTCCAACGCAATGGCAGTTCTTTATAGCTATGAGGTTTAGTTTTATAAATAGCTACATGTAAGGGACAGTTCATCGGTTTCAGGCGGTACATTTCTTCTTCAATACCAAATTCGTCATAAAGGTTTTCTTTATAAAAATCAACATGGCCAGAGTGACTCCATAGTTTACCAGAAGCCATATGGGGAGTAGATACTAATTCATATCCGTTTTCCAAATAAGTATCAATGGCAAAATCTATAATCAACTTCCTTAATAGAGCGCCTTTCGGCATCCAGAGAGGCAATCCTTGTCCAACTTCATCGTCAAAAGTGAATAGTTCTAATTTTTGGCCGATTATTCTATGATCTCTTTTCTCCGCCTCTTCTTTATTTTTTAGATAACCTTCCATTTCTTTTTTGGTTTCAAAAGCAATCCCATATATTCTCGTTAGCATCTGGTTTTTCTCTGAACCTCGCCAATAAGCTCCAGCTATTGAGATTAGTTTAAAGGCATCTATCGGAATCTCCTTACTGGATTTAATATGCGGGCCTGCGCATAAGTCAACAAAACTTCCGCTTTCATAAATAGTTATTTCTTTTCCCTCAAGTTCATTTATGAGTTCTATTTTATAGGGTTGATTTTTAAATAGGGTTAGAGCTTCTTTTTTTGTGACATTTTTCTTTTTAAAAACAATATTTTGTCTGATTAGCTCCCGCATTCTTTTTTCTATTTTTGGAAGTTCGTCGGGACCGATGGTTTTCGGAAATTCAAAATCATAATAAAAACCATCTTCAATTGCCGGTCCAATTCCAAATTTGGTCCCAGGATATAATTCCTGAACCGCAGCTGCCATTATATGAGATAAAGAATGTCTTAAGGTTTCAATTTTCATAATTTTTAATTTAATCTTTTATTGTATTCAAAATCACAGGAAGTTCAATATAGCAAAGATTATTCTTCAATGATTTCTTCGATACTCTCAACAATCATTTTAGGGGAGTCATCTTTAAAATCAACTCTGCCGGAAACAATCACTATTTTATTTTCTTGTAAAACATGGGCGTGCTGCTCAGCGCTGTTGGGGAATATAATGGCTTCGATTTCCCCGGTTAAATCTTGTATTTTTACGAAAAACATCGGACGCCCGCTTTTAGTAATAATTTTTTTAATTCTGGAAATTAGTCCGCACACTTTAAGCCGGCTTCCAGGCATTATTTTTTTGAAAAGTTTATCGGGTACATTCAAGGGAAAACCGGGTTGATCTTCTGTTTTTGTGAGTTCCTGAAGTATTTTTGATATAGGAACTGTTTTTTTGGCAACTGACTTCTGGCATGCTTCCAAAGGGTGCCCGGATACGAAGAGTCCCAATAATTCCTTTTCCCATTGTAATTTTTCAGCAGCGCTTGCCGGTTCTTTTTGCTCCAAACAAATATTTGTTTTAATACTTGAACCATCAAATAATCCCACTTGTCCATTTTTTTTGTTATTTTGAATTTCTCTTGAGCAACTCAATAATCTTTCCAGGTTGCCCAATAACATATTTCTTTCTTCCAGTTTATCAAAGGCGCCGGACTTAATCAGCGCCTCCATAGATTTTTTATTTAAATCCTTATTATGAATTCTGTTTACGAAATCACCGATTGATTGATATTTTCCATTGGCAATTCTTTCGTCTACGACTGTTTGGACTATATTGTTGCCAACATTTTTAATCGCTAAAAGTCCGAATCTGATTTTATTTTTATCTACCACAGTAAAGTTTTTAAAACTTTCATTTATATCCGGAGACAGGACATTTATATCCATTCTTTTACATTCTTCCAAAAGAAACGCGATTCTTTCCACATCTTGTTTTTCTGAGGCCAATACCGCAGCCATAAATTCAACCGGGTAATTGGCTTTTAAATAAGCAGTTTGGTAAGCGATAATTCCATATCCTGTGCTGTGGCTTTTATTAAATCCATATTGGGCGAAAGGCAAGAACCAACTCCATATTTTTTGGGCAATTACTTTTTCAATACCCTGGTTGATTGCCCCAGAAATGAATTTTTCTTTTTGTTCATTCAAAAGAGAGGGGATTTTTTTTCCAATTGCTTTTCGGAGAATGTCCGCTTCACTTAAAGAGAATCCGGCAATTTCTCGGGCAATCTGCATCATTTGTTCCTGATATACCGGCAAACCATACGTTGATTCCAAAATTTGTTTTAATTTAGGATGTATATATTCAACCTTTTTCCTATTTTGTTTTCTTGCCACGTATTCGGGAATAAATTGCATAGGACCCGGGCGATAAAGGGCAAGCATGGTGGAAATATCCTCAAACACTGATGGCTGTAATTGGCGGAGCCATTTTTTCATCCCAGAACTCTCTAATTGAAATACGGAAGTTGTTTCTCCTTTTTGCAAAAGTTTATAAGTTTTCTTATCATCATAAGGGATTCTATCAATTTCAATTCTCTTTCCCCTAATTATTTCAATAAGTTTTATGGTTTCCTCAATCATTGTCAGGTTTTTTAATCCCAAGAAATCCATTTTCAAAAGGCCCAGATCTTCAATAGAATACATTTCATATTGGGTGATAACATTACTATTACTATCGTTTTGGGTAGGATATTGAAGCGGAACTAAATTATCAAGAGGTTCAGCGGAAATTACCACTCCGCAGGCGTGAGTTGAAGCATGGCGGGCAACGCCTTCTAATTTTTTTGATAAATCAATTAGTCGTTTTATTTGTTCATCGCTTTCATACATTTCCCGAAATTCCGGAATTTGTTTTAATGTTTGGTCAAGAGTGAATCCGAAGGGAATCATTTTTGCGATTTTATCGCAGGAACTGTAAGGGTATTTTAAAACCCTGCCGACATCTCTTATAGCTGCGCGGGCAGCCATAGTCCCGAATGTTATAATCTGAGATACCCTATCTTTGCCGTATTTTTGAGCAACGTATTCTATCACTTCATCTCTCCTGGTATCAGCAAAATCAAGGTCAATATCAGGCATAGAGATTCTTTCTGGGTTTAAAAATCTTTCAAAAAGGAGATTATATGGGATAGGATTGATGTTGGTAATATTTGTCAGATAGGCGACAAGGGAACCGCCAACGCTTCCTCTGCCAGGTCCAACGATTATTTTATTTTCTTTTGCCCATTCGACGAAATCAGCGACTATAAGAAAGTAGGAAGCAAATCCCGTCTTTTCAATAACTCCTAATTCATATTCTAATCTGTCTTTTGCTTCTTTTTCATTTCTGAATTCCTTTTTTCGTTTATCAAATCTTTTTTCGCATACATCCCTTAAATACTGATTAGGATTTCCTTGGTCGGGTACAGGAAAGTGAGGGAGTTTTATATCTCCTAATTTGAATTCAAAATTACAAGCATCAACGATTTTTTGGGTGTTTGTAATCGCTTCCGGTGTATCTTTAAAATTCTTAATCATTTCCTCCGGTAGCGTCATAGAAAAATCATCTTGTCTCATAGTAAGGCGATCTGGGTCGTCCGGCTTTGCTCCTGTATTGATAAGCATTAAAATATCCTGGGCCTCTGCATCGTCCGGTCTAAGATAATGACAGTCATTTGTTGCTACCAATGGGATATCAAGTTTTTTAGAAATTTCTATAAGAGCCTTATTTACCTTTGCTTGTTCTGGAATATTTTTATGGTGTTGAATTTCTAAATAAAAATTGTCTTTTCCAAATGCCTGTTGATATTTTATTGCTGTTTCTTCCGCCTCTTTCATTCGGTTGGACATAATTAAGCGGGGAATTTTTCCCTGTAAACAGGCGGACAAGGCAATTAACCCTTCGGTGTGTTGAAATAATAGTTCTTCGTCAACACGTGGTTTATAATAAAAGCCCTCTAAGTGGGCTTTAGTGATTAACTTAACAAGATTGCGATAACCGATTTCATTTTTCACAAGCAAGATAAGGTGATAACGTTTATTGTCAATATTCGGTCTTTTCTGAGTCATTCCCTCAAACGCTGTATAAATCTCACTTCCTATGATTGATTTAACCCCTGCTTGTTTTGCTTTTTTATAAAATTCTATCGCCCCATAAAGAACGCCGTGGTCAGTAATCGCCACGCTGTCCATATTATTTTCTTTTACATAATTTAAAAGCTCCTCAATTTTTGGCAGACCATCGAGGAGTGAATACTGACTGTGAACGTGCAGGTGAGTGAATTTTGAAGCCATAACTTTTTCTATGCCATATGAGCGATTAAGTTTTTACATATCATTCCCTGTGTTTCAACCTCGCCTTCAATTATTGTTCCGCTTAAAATGACCGCTTCTTTAAATCTTGAATTTTTAAGATTAAGGTTTCTGGTTATCATGCTATTTTCGAAATTTCCAAGCCCATCAGATATTATCTCTTCAGCGATTACTGAACCATTAACTTTAGCATCCTTAAGATAAACATCTCCTCTTATTATTCCGATTTTTGTAGTTATGTCTTTTATTATTGATTTGCTTATATTTAAATTTTCTTCAATTTGAACTTTATTTAAACCCAAGAAACCTTTTATGGACGACCCTTCCATATTTATATTTTTTTGAAAGATCGATGCCATAAGATTTAATACCTCGCGGATTCTTATTTGATTGGCAATAAAATTTCCGCGAATTTCGCTTTTTGAGATATAAAGAGTGGCATAAACTAGAGCTTGTTCTAAATTAATATCTCCTTTTATTATGCATTCGTCTAAATGGAGTGCGCCCTGTATAGTTGAACCCTTTAAATTTATTCCAGTGTTTATTTCTTTTCCGGAAAAAGAAAACTCCGGCAGAAGTTTATTAGAAAAATCTGCGGTGCGATTTTCTCGTTCAGCATTTCTTAATTCCTGAAATATCTCCTGTTCTGTAAATCTTTGTAGGAGTTGTTCCATTTCTTAAAAATAGAATATGAAAAAAGGGATTAGTATATTGTATAAGATTTTTTGTTTACAAGCAAAGTGGGAAAAAATTGTGTTATGATGGGAATATGAGCTTGAATCTAAAATTAGAAAATAAATTGAAAAATAGGGGTTTCAAATTTGTGATTGGCATAGATGAAGCAGGGAGAGGGCCGTTGGCAGGTCCGGTTATTGCAGTAGCGATAATGATTAACGGTAATTTATCAACGATTAATAACGAATTATTAAGAGAAGTTAATGATTCGAAAAAATTAAGTCCAAAAAAACGAGAAGAACTTTATAAGGTTTTTAAAAATGTTAAAGAAATTAAATGGGGGAGAGGGTTTGTTTCTGTAAAAGTCATAGACAAAATAAATATTTTACAGGCAACAAAATTGGCAGCTCGGAGAGCGATTAAGAATTTAGAGAACAAAATCGGGAAAAGATTTTTGAAAAATAAAACGATTATAATAATAGATGGAAACCAAGGGATTGATTCTGGTTTTAATGAGATGCCTATAGTAAAAGCAGACGGAAAAATATTTTTATGCGCCTCTGCTTCTATAGTCGCTAAAGTAGAGAGGGATAAGTTAATGAGAAAGTATCACAAACTTTATCCAGAATATAATTTTGCTAAACATAAAGGTTATCCAACAGAGCTACATTTCAAGTTGCTTAAAAAATATGGCGCTTGCAATATCCATAGAAGAACTTTTTATCCAGTTGATTGCCTGTAAAGTTTTCCACAACCCTATTGTCAATCATTGTATTGTTCTGTCTTGTTTTTGTGGTATCATTAGATAATTAATCGAATTAATATTTCAATACTATGAAAAAAGAGAACCAAATCTCGCCAAAGGTTATTTCTTTGAGTTTTGCCGTTATAGTAATGCTTTTCGTAACGGCTTTTTATATTTTTGCCTGGACCGAACCAACAACTGCGCCCCCAGGAGGCAATGTAGCGGTTCCGATTAATACTGGGAGCGATAGTCAATTTAAAACAGGAAAATTAGGCGCTTCAACAACAGGTATAGACGCGAGCTATGGATTAACTGTTGGGAGTAGTGGAATAAAAGCAACCGGTGTTTCATATTTTGAATCAAGCGCCGATAGCCAGCTTACGCTAAAGGGCACGGATTCCTGGGCTGGTCTTACTTTTAGCGATGTAGCTGGTACTGATTATATATGGTATAACGGCGCAAATAGTACTTTTGCAATCGGTGGAGGAGGAAGCAATGTTTCCGGGAAGAAGCTCCATATTAATGGAGGAACATCTATCGGCAGTAGTTACGCAGCTTCTTCAGTTCCAGTAAATGGTTTGGCAATAGAGG
>JAPLYH010000050.1 GCA_026395615.1 Candidatus Parcubacteria bacterium
AGTAGAACAGTGTGGTGTTGAGGAATGTCATTTTGATTATCGCACGAGTGTTTTTAAAAAAAATAAAAATTTTATTATAATTTCTTGTGAACTTGAATTAAAAAAAGGAGAAAAAGAAAATATCAAACAAAAAATTGATAGTTATAAAAATTATAGGGTCGAACATCATCCTTTGAATTATCCTTCAGCCGGTTCTGTGTTTAAAAATCCAGAAGCAACTGAGAAAATTATAAAAGATTATCCGGAAATTGTTAAAAATGGGATTGTCCCGGCGGGGTTTTTGATAGAGCAGGCGGGGCTTAAGGGCAAAGTTATTGGCGGCGCGCAAATCTCCGAGAAACATTGCAACTTTATTATCAATTTAGGAAATGCCACGGCGAAAGATATTTTAGAATTGATAAAAATAGTTAAAGAAAATGTTGAGAATAAATTTAAAATTAATTTAGAGGAAGAAATTTTCGTTTTTTAAGTTTTCCACATTGACATATTATTTTAAAAGAAAGAAAATATATTAAAGATATTAAAGGAGGCCGATTAAATTCTCTCATAATTAAACGATAAAAACTATTATGGTTGCAAAAAAGAAAACAAAAAAGAAGGTAGCTAAGAAAACTACAAAAAAGAAAGTAGCCAAGAAGGTTACGAAGAAGAAGGTTGCAAAAAAGAAGAAGAGATAGAATCTAGGTTTTATTTTTTCCCTAGTCGTATCTCTGCCCATGGCAGAGATACGACTATCTCTGTAGTCCCTTATGCAAGGTCGGAGCAGAGAGTAAATTTAATAATTTTACAAGGATAATAAGAAAGAATGAAGGTAAATATAAAAACCACAAATATTGAACTAGACGAAGCTCTTGTGGTCTGGGTCAATGATAGAATAGGCGAACTGGATAGAATTTTGGGAGCCTTCGGACCAGAGAGTGTTTCAACTGGGGAAAAAGAAAAAGTGGAAGCATTTGTTGAGATTGGAAAAATATCAAAACATCACCTTAAGGGCGATGTTTTTCGCGCTGAAGTGCAATTAATTCTGCCCAAGAAATCATTGCGGGCAGTGGCGAGAGATAATGACTTAAGGGTAGCTATAAATATTGCTAAAGAGGAAATTCAGGGAGAAATTAAAAAATACAAAGGCAAGAGGGTGACTCGAGCGAGAAAATGGGCAAGAGTATTAAAAGAAAAGTTTCGCACAGTAGAAATTTTGAGGCCGAAAAAACTTAGAAAATAATTTTAATGATTTAACTTGATTAAATCACTGGAATCTTTTTATCTTTTAGGTTATGGAAAAAGCTGTTTCAAAAAATAATGTTCCAGGAATAAAGATTGTTTTTGTAAATGTTTTAGTAATATCCATTATTTTAATATCTTTTATTCAGATTTTATTAGCAGAGGATATCACGGCTAAAATAATTAACATACTGATTCTAGTTGCCTATGCTTTTATAAGCGCTTTACTTATTGCATACTCTTTATCTGAAGAGCGGCAAAGAAGAGTTTTAGAAAAGATGATAGAAGAAAGAACGGAGGCAATTATTGATAGTAAACAAATATTGATGGAAAGAGTGGATGAAATAGCAAAAAGCAAGGTTGCTCTGCAAAAGAGGACAAAAGAATTAGAAGCATGGCATAAACTTGTGAAAGGGAGAGAATTGAAAATGGCAGAGTTAAAACAAACTCTTGAATCTTTACAGGCTAAAGAAAAATAATTCTTAAATTATATCGTATAAGCGCCGTCCGGCAACTGCCGGGCGGTTCTTTCTTTTTATGCCCCGCTGTGTTAGATTAGAGTATATGTCTATTCTCAAGGCAATTTTTGGCGATGACAATGAAAAATACCTGAAGCAGTATAGGCCGTTGGTGGAAAAAATTAATCAACTTGAACCAGATTTCGAGCGCCTTTCAGATGAAGGTTTGAGAAAAAAAGCGGAGGAATTAAAAAAAATAGTTCAGGAAAAAGACGATACTGATATAGTTTTATCAGAGGCCTTTGCCTTAATCAGGGAAACCGCTAAAAGAGTTTTAAAACAAAGACATTTTGACGTTCAGCTAATGGGCGGAATGGCTCTGCATAAAGGAAGCATAGCTGAAATGAAAACAGGAGAAGGAAAAACCCTTGCTTCCACTTTACCCGCTTTTCTTAATGCCTTAGGAGGAAAGGGCGTTCATATAGTTACTGTCAATGATTATTTGGCAAAAAGAGACGCAGTTTGGATGGGTCAAATTTATAACTTCCTCGGCCTGTCTGTTTCCTGCCTTATCCACGATTCAGCATTATTGTATGACCCGGAATACAAACAGCAGGACGAAAATTTGCCAGATAACGAACAGGAGCGAGATGAAGAAAGGGATATTGTTGGAGGATTTAAAGTAGTTGAAAGTTATTTAAAACCCATCTCAAGAAAAGAGGCCTATCAAGCAGATATTGTTTACGGCACTAATCATGAATTTGGTTTTGATTATTTAAGAGATAATATGGCGCAACTGCCGGAACAGAGAGTTCAAAGAGGATTGAATTTTGCCATAATTGATGAAGTTGATTCGGTGTTGATTGATGAAGCCAGAACGCCTTTGATAATTTCTGCGCCCGATGTAGAAAGCTCAAAACTTTACGAAGGATTTTCAAGAATTATTCCTCATCTTAAAACAGAAGAGGATTATGAGATTCACGAAAAGGAAAAGGTAGCAACATTAACAGATGCGGGGGTTGGGAAAATAGAAAAAATCCTCGGAGTGGAAAATATTTATGAAGAAAAAGGCACGAAATATTTGCATCACCTTGAACAGGCTTTGAGAGCAGAAGTTGTTTTCAAAAAAGATAGGGATTATGTTGTGAGAGATGGAGAAATAATTATTGTGGATGAGTTCACCGGCCGATTAATGCCAGGAAGAAGATGGTCAGGAGGATTACATCAGGCGGTGGAGGCAAAAGAAGGATTGTCTGTCCAGCCGGAATCTCTAACCTTAGCCACTATATCTCTTCAAAATTATTTTAGAATGTATAAAAAACTCGGAGGAATGACAGGGACTGCCCTTACTTCGGCCGAAGAATTTGAAAAGGTTTATAAACTGGATGTTGTGGTTATTCCCACAAATAACCAAATGATTAGAAAGGACTTGGCAGATATGATTTACAAGACAGAAAAAGAAAAATTTTTAGCCATTGCCGATAAGGTAAAAGAAAGTTATCAAAAAGGGCAGCCGGTATTAATAGGAACTCGTTCTATTGAAAAAAATGAAATGTTGGGTAGAATTTTAGAAACCCAAGGTGTGCCTCATCAGATTTTAAATGCTAAACACCATCAGCGAGAAGGAGAAATCATTGCCCAAGCCGGTAAAAGAGGCGCAGTAACAGTTGCTACCAATATGGCGGGCAGAGGAGTGGATATAATTCTTGGAGGTAATCCGCCGGATGAAAAAGAAGCGGAAGAAATAAAAACACTCGGCGGACTTTTGGTTTTGGGAACTGAAAGACACGAAGCCAGAAGAATAGATAATCAATTAAGAGGAAGATCCGGCAGACAGGGTGATCCGGGGGTAAGTCAATTCTTTTTATCAGCAGAGGATGATCTTTTGCGGATTTTTGGCGGAGATAGAATAAAGGGATTAATGGAACGATTGCGCGTGCCGGAAGGCCAGCCCATTCAGTCAAAATTAATTAGCCAAGCAGTAGAAAGCGCACAGGGGAAAATTGAAGGAATGAATTTTGATGCCAGAAAACATCTTTTGGAATATGATGATGTGATGAATATTCATAGGAATTCGTTTTACAAAAAAAGAGATGAAATTGTTGATGCCTCGGGCGAAGAGCTGAAAACAAAAGTTTCAGAAATTTTTGAAAAACAAAAACAACCCGAAGATGATTTTCTTAGAAAAGAAAAAGAATTGGGCAGCGAATTTTCAAATGCATTGAGATTTATTTGTTTGCGGATATTTGACGGTTTTTGGATTGAGCATTTGACTGAAATGGATTATTTGAGAGATAGGGTGCGATTAAGAGCTTATGGCCAGCTTGATCCTTTAGTGGAATACAAAAATGAGGGTTATAAAATGTTTAAAGAATTATTTAATCTAATTGAAACCAATATAGTTAAAGCAGTTTTAGTCGTTTCATTAAAGCAGCAAACTCAACAGGAAAATCAACAAACTATGCCAGCCAGCACTGGCAATACGAGCGGAGATAAACAAATAGGAAGAAACGACCCTTGTCCGTGCGGGTCGGGTAAGAAGTATAAGAAATGTTGCGGGAAATAAAAAAGAGAACGGGTCCGACACCATCGTGTCAGACCCGGGATGAGACTCCCTCTATTGTTTCTTCCGCCTTATCCTTTTTCGAGTGAGGGTGACGCAGGGATAGAATCCATCATCTGCGCCCTGTTTTTGTTCGACTGTAGCGACTACTTCTACTACGAGTCGTCCGCCGATGTAAACGAGGACGCGCGCCGGATCGTGGGAACACCCTTGTTCTTGTTCGAGCTTCACCAGTAACCTGGGAGCTGTCATAATTGAGGCCTCCTTGGATTTGGAGTGACTAATAGCAGATTATTAGAAAAAACATTCAATGTCAAGTTTTAATATTTGACTTTTTTTTGAAAAGAAATTATTATACAAGCCACATCTGAAGGAGGTAGCAATGGCTGAGGATCAAAAGAAGGGCACTGACATTCCTGTCGATGAAAGCAGCAAGGGTAAAGACAAAGGGTCGTGTGAAAGACACGAACCTTACGACAGGGCGTACGCAGATAGGGGGTTCCGTATAGAAAACGGAACCATTATCGGCGACTTTACTTGTCGGAGATGTTGGGGCGTCTTCTCTCTTCCAGTCATGTAGCATTCGTTCAGGGGCCCGTTTGCAGGAATTGCGAACGGGCGTTGTTTTTTATTGACAACAAATATTAAAAGTATCAAGATATTATATCAGTTCTTTTTGTCCTTATAGATAGCTTTTAGTAGAAGAAATTCTTTTAAAAGCTGTCCATAAGGGCAGACAATCCAAAAATCGGCAGGCTCTAGGCTCTGTTTCTAAGAGTAGGGAGTAGGCCGTAAAAGGAGGCGTCACATGACGCGAAGAAGAAGAGGAGAAGACAGAGAAGTGATGCGAGGGTTGGGCCTGTTGGATCAGTTTTGGCAAAAACTGATTCCAGCTATTGAGGATTGCGGAGGAAGCGAGAGCGATTTGCTTGATGTCGTCCGCAGAATTCCTGGAGGAACAGAATGGATGGCACAGGCCATCTTGGAGCGACTTGGTATATACCAAGTTCCAGGAGGGATTAATGATCTGTCCCTAGAACAATGGTTGGTGAACACGCCAGTTGCCCTAGATGAGCGTTTGCCTCGCGATAGAGACAAGCGTTTAATGATTTCTCCCTGTCGGGAATCAGCAAGGAATCCAGATGAAGCTGTGACCTTTGAAACCCCATTGTTGTGCGAGGCCTATGATGGTCACGGGAATCCAACAGTCAGTCGCGGGAATTTTCTTCGATACTGGAGGAATTCTAGAGGTGTGCGTCCCGCTACGGTTGAGGAAGTTCTCGGTCTCCTTTATTGGGATCCAAATCAGGATTTACCCATTTGGAGAGACAGGATCTTGATCTTCGGTAGCAGGTGTCATATTGGAGGAGCAAAGGATATCTTCCTTCAACTCACATCTGTTTCCCCGAAAGGACATCTTCTGTCTCCTTTGTATGGAAGTGAAATACTGTATCTCAACAAGCTAGCGATACGGGTGGCTTTCATCAGGGAGGAGAACATCGGAGAGAAAGATGCCGATGAAGAGAGGGATGTCGGAGACAAGAAGTGACGCAGATGGGGCCTTGAAGCGAGCTTCGAGGCCCCTACTCATTTGACTTTTTTGGAATAACTGTTTAAAATAGCCGAATGGCAAAAAAGTATTTCAAATTTATAAGCATTGCTGTTATTTTACTAAGCATAATCACGGCTATATTTATTGAGCCAAAGTTTTTTAATCAAGGCGTAGATTTTTTAAATAATAATTTACATTTAGGATTGCCTCATTTTTGGAATAAGCCATTTCAATTAGGGCTTGACCTTGAGGGAGGAGTAGAGCTTTTATATGGAGCTGATTTATCTCAAATAAAACCAGAGGACAGGGATCAGGCAATGCAAGGGTTAAGAGATGTTATAGACAGAAGAATAAATGCCTTGGGCGTAAGAGAACCGGAAATCGAGGTTACTCAATCTGGTTCAAATTATCGTTTAAAGGTAAGAATTCCAGGAATTACTGATCCTGCTCAAGCGATTAAGGAAATTGGCAGAACTCCTTATTTGGAGTTCCAAGAACCGAGAGCAGATTTTGATGCCATACAAGCAGAAAATCAAAAAATATTAGATAGCAAGCAAGGGACATTTCAAAATCCTTTTCAGCCGTCAGCTTTAACTGGAAGATATCTGAAAGAAGCTGTCGTTGTTTTTGACCAAAATACAATGGAGCCTACGGTTTCTCTCCAATTTGACGATGAAGGAGCAAAGATTTTTGAACAACTTACGGAAAAATTTACAGGCAAACCATTAGCGATTTTTATTGATAATCAGATGATTTCCGCCCCGGTTATTAGAGAAAAGATTTCCGGCGGGAAGGCTCAAATTAGCGGAAATTTTACTGCTGATGAAGCAAAAACATTGGCTAGAAATCTTAATGCCGGAGCCTTGCCTGTTCCAATAGGCCAGCCGATTTCTCAAGTATCTGTTGGTCCTACACTGGGAACATTATCTATCCAAAAAAGTATTATGGCAGGATTAATAGGGTTTATAGTAATTGCTGTGTTTATGATAGCTATTTATAGATTTCCTGGGCTTATATCCGTAATATCCTTATTAATATATGTTATCCTGATGCTCGGATTATTTAAGCTGATTCCTGTTACTATGACTCTGGCAGGCATTGGTGGATTTATTTTATCAGTCGGAATGGCTATTGATGCTAATGTTTTGATATTCGCTCGCCTTAGAGAAGAACTTAAAGAAGGCAAGGAATTAGAATTCGCAATAGAAGAAGGATTCAGAAGAGCTTGGCCATCTATTAGGGATAGTAATGTTACTACTTTGATTATCGGAGTTATATTATTTACCGTAGGGACTACTTTTGTTAAAGGTTTTGCCACAACCCTGAATTTAGGTATTATAATCAGCATGTTTTCCGCTATATATGTTACGAGAGCATTATTGATGATTTTTTCCAAGGGAAGATTGAGCAAAATTAAATGGATTTGGTAAAGATATGCAAATTCCTTTTTTAAAATACAGTAAAATATATTATATTTTTTCAGGAATTTTAGTTGGAGCCAGCATTCTTGCGATTTTAGTTTTTGGGCTTAATTGGGGCATTGATTTTGCCGGAGGAAGCATATTAAAGATATCTTATATAAATGAAAGACCGAGCACTCAAGAATTATCAAATAAACTTACTGAGCTTGGTTTGAAAAATTTTTCCGTTCGGTTTAGTGGAAATAAAGAAGTAGTTATAAGAATGCCGGAAATTTCGCAGGAGATGAAAGATAAGGTTTCTGATGTTTTTTATAATACAGAACAAGTAGAAAAAGGTTCTATAAGTTTTGAATTCGTGAGTCCGACTGTTGGAGGAGAAAGCAAAACAAAATCTATTTGGGCGGTTTTCCTTTCTATTATAGCTATTGTTTTATATGTGGCTTTTGCTTTTCGGAAAATTTCTCGGCCAGTAAAATCATGGGAATATGGTGTGGCTACAGTCATAGCTCTTTTCCACGACGTTTTGATTCCTACAGGAGTTTTTGCTGTCCTAGGTCATTTTTGGGGAGTAGAATTTTCTATTCCAATTTTAACCGCTCTGTTAACTATTTTAGGGTATTCTGTAAATGATACGGTTGTTGTTTTTGACAGAATCAGGGAAAACTTGATTAAGGGAGCAGGAGATTCTTTTACAGATATTGTGAATAAGAGTTTGAATCAAACTATAGGTCGTTCTCTTAATACAGTATTCACTGTTTTAATAGTGCTATTATCAATGTTGCTTTTTGGCGATCCGAGCTTGAGAGATTTTGCTCTAGCTTTGTTTATTGGAATATTTTTTGGCGCCTATTCTTCTATATTCTTGGCAAGCACTTTAATTGCTCAAATATATAATTTCCAGAGAAGAGCTCGTTAAAATAGTTAAATAATTTCGCATAATCTCTTTTTTATAGCTCTAGAGCTTGACTTTATAACTTCAAAATGTTTTAATAGATAAATCTACTATTAAGCAATAATATTTAAATATTATTAAGGTTATTAAAGATATGGTTATTAATTATGAGAAAGTTATTGATGATATTTTTCGCGACCTGGCTCCCCGAAAAAGAGAAGTTCTGGAGAGGCGTTTTGGGTTGGCGGCGAATGACCCCTTAACCCTCCAGGCCATTGGCAATCAACTTAAAATTACTCGGGAAAGAGTAAGACAGTTGGAAAACGATGCGTTCGGATTAATCAGGGAAACACAAAAAGCAAAACTTCAAAAACCGTTTCAATATTTTTCTGATTATTTTCAGGGATATGGCGGGGTTAGGGGTGAATCAAAATTACTTGATGATTTAGGACAAGATAAATTTAGAAATTATGTTTTACTTTTGCTTAATTTAGGCGAAGATTTTCATAAATTCAAAGAATCAGATGATTTCTTTTCTTTTTGGACCACTGACCCTAAAAAAATTCAAGAGATGAAAGCTCTTCTTAATATTCTTATCAAGGAATTTAAGAGCATTGCTTCACCATTGCCAATAGAGGAAGTGGGAAAGAGGGCCTCTTTAGAAATAAAAATCCCGGTACTTGTTTCTTATATAGATATTTCAAAATATGTTTTTGAATCACCTTTTGGATTATATGGATTAGTTGATTGGCCGGAAATTAGGCCAAGAGGATTAAAAGATCAGGCGTATCTTGTATTAAAAAGAGAGAATAAACCATTGCACTTCACAGAAATTGCAGATCTAATTGGCAAATTGCCTTCTGTTGCTAAAAAGATTCTACCCGAAAGCGTGCATAATGAATTGATTAGAAATGAGAAATTTGTTCTTATTGGAAGAGGAATGTATGCTCTTAAAGAATGGGGTTATGAGCCGGGAACAGTAAAAGATATTTTAGTTAAAATTTTGAAACAGAATAAAAAGGGTCTTACTAGAGATGAAGTTCTCAAAAAAATTCTTGAACAAAGAAAAGTCAAGGAAAGCACTGTGTTTTTGGGTCTTCAGGATAAATCCATATTTAAAAGAGATAAACAAGGCAAATATAGTTTGATTTAATTTTTCGGGAAACTAACTTTTATAGTAATAATTAGCATATCTCTCAATGGAGGTTGTTTCAATAATTCTTTCCCCTATTTGGGCCATATTTAAGGCCTGGTGGTGGGTTTTGCCTCCCTTTCTTTTATGGAAGCCGTTTTTATTTATGTGGACAAAGTGGAGGCAGGATGAGTATGCTAAAGGAGTAAATCCGATATTGCTTGAGCTCAAAATGCCAGCAGAAGTAGACAGACCGTTCAGGGCGATGGAACAAGTTTTCGCCGGTTTTTGGATGTTCTATGACCCGCCTGATTGGTGGGAACAGTGGTGGGAAGGGAAATATCAGGTTGCCATGGCAATAGAGGTTGCTAGTATAGGGGGAGACATTCATTTCTATATCAGGACTCCTAAATCCCTTAGAAATTTAGTTGAATCAAGTGTGTATGCTCAATATCCAGAGGTAGAAATAACAGAAGCAGAAGATTATACAAAGAATGTTCCGCAGGATATCCCTAATAAAACCTGGGATTTATGGGGGTGCGATTATGAGTTTATAAAACCGGATATTTATCCGATGAAAACATATTCAAAGTTTTTTGAGGAAAGTCCGGCCGCAAAAGAGGAAAAAAGAATAGACCCGATGGCCTCGCTTCTTGAAGGGTTAGCCAAAGCAGAGCCAGGCGAACAAATATGGGTTCAAATAAGAATAAAACCAGTAACTAATGCGGAAAATAATTATAAAGACAGAGCAAAAACAGAAGTTGGAAAATTGGTTTACAGAGA
>JAPLYH010000028.1 GCA_026395615.1 Candidatus Parcubacteria bacterium
AGTGCGGAGAAGAAGATGCTGTTTACACTCAGCGGTTGGTTGGTGGAAAGCCAGCTTCTCCCGATGGCCCAGTGATTCTAGTTGGTGACGCCGAGTATGAATCGCGTTGCCGTCTCTGCTGGGAGAAGGGGTAGCAATACTAGCTCCTTTCCGCCATGCGATATCCTTGGGTTGATGCGAACCCTGCCGACCAGATCCTTCACGGGATTAGGTCGGCAGGGTTCTTCTTTTTTAATTGAAATATTATTAAGATTCCGGGTATTATTAATTATTAAAATTACGCTGGGAAATTACGCCGCCGGGTGGCGTAATTTTCGTAAAACGTCGGAAGCCACGCCAGATATAAGGAATCTCACTACGATGCCGGGTGGCGTAATTTTTGAAAGAAAGTTATCCACAGGGTTAACAAGATAATTCGAGATAATTCTGAATAATTTTCGGCGAGGGAAACCCTTAAAATCTTTAAGATATCTTATTAAAATATTTCATCGAGGCATTCCATTTTTGACATCTTTGTGATAATTTAAAGGAATATGTTACATAGAATTTTTATTGCTATTAATTTTCCAGAAACCATTAAAGATAAATTATTAGGGTTTGAAAAAGAATATCAGGTTCCTGCTAAATGGGTTAGCAGGGAAAATTTGCATATTACTTTAAATTTTTTAGGCAATTTGGATGATAATCAACTTTTAGAAACAATTGAAACAGTTAAGCAAATTTCTTTGTCCCATAGTCCGTTTATAATTAATTTGAAGAAAATTTGTTACGGTCCCCCGAAAAAATTTCCGCCAAGAATGATTTGGATTGAAATGGACAAGAGCGAAGGATTGTCAAAATTGCAGATTGATTTAGAAAATAATCTTTTTAGTCTGCCAAGTTATAAATACAAGGAGAAGGAAGAAGATTATTCTTTTCACCCTCATGTTACTCTCGCCAGAATTAAAACATTTGAATTTAGAGCTCTTGGGGAACGTCCGGAAATAAACGAGGAATTGAATTTGAGCTTTGAAGCAAAATCTGTTGAAGTAATGGAAAGCGAACTTAAAAGAGTAGGTCCGGAATATACTATTTTAGAAAGCGCAAAACTTTCTTCCTAAATTTAATTTTTTGCTATTTTATGAAGATTCATTTTATCGGAATCGGCGGGATAGGAGTTTCAGCCCTTGCCCAATATTATCTTTCCAAAGGAGCGGAAGTTTTCGGTTCTGATTTGGTTTCTTCGGAAATCACGGAATTACTGGAAGAAAGGGGAGCGAAAGTTTTTGTCGGGGAACATAAAGAGCAGAATGTTGGCCAAGATTTAGATATGGTTATTTACAGCCCAGCAGTGAGAGAAGATAATCCTGAATTTAAAATCGCCAAAAAGAGAAATCTTAATTTATTGAGTTATCCGCAGGCCCTGGGTAAATTAACTAAAGATTATTTTACAATTGCGGTTTCCGGCAGTCATGGAAAGAGCACTACTTCAGCAATGATAGCTAATATTTTAATAAAAGCTGGATTTGACCCGACCGTGATACTCGGAACTAAGTTGTCGGAGTTCGGGGACAGTAATTTTCGTTTAGGAACTTCTAAATATTTAGTAATTGAAGCAGATGAATATCAGGTGTCATTTCTTAACTATTGGCCGGAAATAATTTTGTTAACGAATTTAGAAGAGGAACATCTTGATTTTTTTGGAAATTTTGAAAATATTTTTAGAGCTTTTCGCGATTATATAAATCATTTGCCGGAAAACGGCTCTTTGATAATAAATTACGATGACAAGAACGCCAGGAAGATTGAAGAAGCGCTTACATCGAGGAATATAAACATGATTCCATATTATCTGGCCATGGAAGAATCTTTTACAATGAAAGAAATTTTGAAAATTCCGGGAGAGCATAATGTGTCTAATGCTTTGGGAGCATTGATGGTTGCTAGAACTCTTGGAATCGCTGATGACATATCTTTTCAGGCGCTCTCTGATTATAGGGGGGCTTGGCGCAGGTTCCAGATTTATGAAATAAGTACAGGAGATAAAGAGTTTACACTTGTGTCTGATTACGCCCACCACCCGACCGAAATTTCTGCTACCCTTAAGGCGACTAAGGAGAAATGGCCGGAAAAAGAGATTTGGGCGGTATTTCAACCGCATCAATATCAAAGAACTTATTATTTATTTGATAAATTAGTGGAAGCGTTTTCAGAAGCGGAGGTTAGAAAAATTATTATGCTGCCGATTTATGATGTCGCGGGCAGGGAAGATGAAGAAATTAAAACAAAAGTTAGCTCTCTAAAATTGGCAGAGGCGATAAAAGAACGAGCAGAAGAAAAAGAGATTTTCTGTTTTAATAGTTTTTCCGAAGCCAAGAAGAATATAGAGGATAATATAAGAGGTGGAGAAGTGGTCATTATTATGGGAGCGGGGGATATATATGATTTGGTGAAAATGTTTTCCACTTGACGCTTATTAGCAGTAGAGCTATCATATTTAAATGTTTAGTTTTCGTAAATGACTGGAAAGGTCGTTATTAATTTTTTGAAAAATATGAGCATAATAATTTGGATTTTGATCATTTTAGTAGTTATTGGTTTAGCAATTCTTGTAGCAAAAAAAGGTATGGGATGCAGCTGCCTCAAGAAAAAAGGTGGCTCAGGTCCAGCGACTCCGGGAAGTTCAAGCTCCAGTGAGTAAATAAATCCTTAGTGTTGCTAAATAGGTTTTGTAAATTTTTTGAATTAGATTTTCAACTGCAAAAGAGCCTTCGGCGCTTTTGCAGTTTAGTCGGAATTACGCCGCCGTCGGGATTACGCCACCCGGCATCGTAATTTTCACGAAACGTC
>JAPLYH010000033.1:0-9563 GCA_026395615.1 Candidatus Parcubacteria bacterium
TACAAGTTTCTAAAACAAGGATGTAAGGTAAAGGTAGAATTATTTTTAAGAGGGCGAGAAAGAGCGTTAAGGCAGCATGCCGAAGAACAAATAAAAAAATTTACAGAAATACTTGGAGCTCAAATTCCGATAGATACCGAACTGCCTCCAAAAAAGATGCCGAATATTATAATTCTTATCATTAAACGAGCACAAAAAAATGCCTCAGAAACAGAAAGTAAAAAAAGCGAAAACAAAGAAATCCCTGACCAAAAGATTTAAACTAACCAAAAGTGGAAAACTTTTGCGCAAATCTACGGGACAAAATCACTTTCGTTCTAAAAAATCAGGGAAATTGATACGAGAAAAAAGAAAATGGGTCGAAATGCCTGAATCGGAATCCAAAAAAATTAAAAAATTGATGTCAGTTTAATTATATGGTCAGAGTAAAAAGAGGAACATCGGCTCATAAACGAAGAAAAAATCTATTGGAACAGACAAAAGGTTTTCGTTGGGGCAGAAAAAACAGGTATACATTAGCAAAAGAGGCGCTATTCCATGCCCTAACTTATGCTTATAGAGATAGAAAGGCAAGGAAAGGAGAAAAAAGGGAATTATGGCAAACCCAAATCAATGCTGGCTCAAGAAAGCAAAATGTTCCTTATAGTAAATTAATGGGTGCTATGAAAAAAAAGAATATCGCCATTGATAGAAAAATTTTAGCCCTATTAGCTCAAGAACAACCTAAGATATTTGAAAAAATTATAGAAGAAGCAATGGCAACAGAAAAAAAATAGAAACCCTTGAACAAAATCAAAAACCCCGGCTAACCGGGGTTTTTGATTTTTTAAATAGCCCCTTCTTTCTTTAAGAGTTCCTCTTTCCTCTTAACTTCTTTATATCCCCCGCAAAATCCACCCAAAGTACCATCTGATTTAATAACCCTATGGCAAGGCAAACCTTTAATATTATGATGCGCCATAATATTCCCTACTGCCCTATACGCTTTCGGCCTACCTGCCAACTTAGCCACTTCTTTGTAGCTCAAAGTTTTCCCTCTCGGAATTTTCCAAACAATTTTATAGACCTTTTCTCGAAAAATATCACTCATTATTAATTATCTACAAACACCATCTTGGCATCCATTAGAACAAGCATAAACCGACATATAGGGAATACCACTCTGACAAATTGCTTCATAGAGATACATTCCCGAACTTACACACTCTCCTCCGCCAGAACCAATATGATTAACAGCATCACCCATATTAGTTGAATATTGCGTTTTGCAGCAATCAGCCCTGCCTTCAATTGCGGAAGAGCTTGGGGTCGCTTGTCCATAAGTGTAATAATTAGCTCCTCCATCTGAATCTGTACAGGTATCAACAATTGCGGTAGTCACAACTACTCTTACAGAACTTGGATTAGTATCGGCATTCTCTGAATTACCATTTAAATCATAGCCGTACACTTTTGCATAATATATATATGTTCCCGCAGTAGATTCTGATAGTTGATAAGTTTTAGCACAAGATTTTTGCCCTGCGCAATCAAATGTATGCCAATCCCCTTTATAGTACATTCTAATCTCATCCACCCCTTGGTCATCTTGCGCTGTTACGCTCAAAACAAATTGGTTTACTGTATCCGTTTCCTTCGCACTTGATGATAAAGTCCCGGATATTGGGTCATTTTGACCGCCAGAACCTGTTGTAATCTGGATGGTCTTAGATAGCGTATTATTATTTTCATTTCCTTCCGTCAGTTTATTACTAGAATCAACGAAGAATGTAAAGTCATGGTTTCCTTGCGAAAGTTTTTGAGCAATAGGACAATCTAT
Source organism: Candidatus Parcubacteria bacterium (assembly GCA_026395615.1). GTDB lineage: Bacteria > Patescibacteriota > Minisyncoccia > Minisyncoccales > PEYH01 > PEYH01. Next base: position 1,820 of record JAPLYH010000033.1, read on the forward strand.
GGTTGTACTTTCGCCTGCCTGCAATCTTACTGTCATAGCATCACATATCCTATAGCCAGATCCGGGCAAAGAGGAAGAAGAAACTTTGGTTATTATCCCCCCACTCACAAGCGGCATTTGTTGATTCCCGGTATTTTTTATAACTACCTTAAAATCAACATCATCTACCGTAGCAAGAGAGCTTGGATCCGTAGTCACAGAAGAAATGATTAAATCTGGACCCACGACTTGCCTATCAAGAACGGTAACCGTTACCATTTTTGGCTCTGTCCAGTTAAATTCCAAATTACCATTTGGTATTTTGCTATAAACATACCCAAAATAGACATAAGTTCCTGCCCGAGATTCCGAAAAAGAAAACGTCTTGCTTGCTGTTGTCCCCTGGACTAATTCGCTATGCCATGCTCCTTGATAATAAACTAATAAAGAATATAATCCGTCTATGTCTGCCCCCGTAACAGTCAAACTAATCGTATCTCCTACATATACTTGAGTTGAGGATACGACAAGAGTTCCAGATGCAGTGTTATTATCAATAGCAGATGGAATAACGCAATTTTGACGAGAAAACTTCAAAATATCTAACAATACAGCGTCTGAAATGGAATTATTGTACCAAGCAGAAAGCGCTTGATAGGATTCTTCTAAAGAAATCCTTTTGTCTTGATTTTTATCATATCCATTTATTAGAACAGATTGTTTATTATAAAGAACCGAGCAAGATTCTTCGGCAAACGCAAGTCCACCAAGAGAAATAAGAAATAATAAACCGATTATTGTGACTTTTGCAAATTTGTAATTCATATTAATGAAATTAATTATTAAGCTTTATTAATTATACCAAATCTAAGATGAGAAACGAATCTTTTTATTGGAAATATCCAGAATTTCCCCCTTACCCTTTCTTGATTCCGGCGGAATCCAAGCAACTCCTAAGGCGCTATAAATATCTTTTTCTTTTTCACCAGCAATTCTTTTCTTACCCTTATAGAGTCCATATTCATTAAGTTTCATTCCCTTTTCAATAGCTATTTTCCTAAGAGCCACATTATGTTCTTTTGAGCCGGTAAAATATTGAAGAGCTGCGCCATAGCTAATTTTCGGAATCACTCTTAAATCAGCATCTATCCCTTGCTTTAAGAGAACAGATGCCTTAGTTTTTCCCTTACCCCAAATCTTTTCTACCTCCGGAAGATTTATAAAAAAAGATACCACTCTTTCCGGATATGAGGTAACGGCTAAAATATCTACATCTCCAATGGTTTCTTCTCTTCTTCTCAAAGAACCCGCTAAATCCACTTTTTCGACTTCCTTCAATGAATTAAGTTTGGTTTTAATATCTCTGGCTATCGGAAAAATCTTCTCAAATGGAAATCTTTGTTTTTTTGTTTTCAAAAGAGCTATGTTTTGTAAAATATTTTTTTCCTTCTTATCCCCAAAGCCAAACAAATCAGCGATTTTATGATTTATGGCTGCTTCTTCCATTTCTTTTCTATTCGTGATTCCCAACTCATTATAAAGAACCTTGATTGTTTTTGGACCCACTCCTTCAATTTCTATCAGACCCTCTATGTCTACCGGCACCTTTTTCTTCCATTTTTCATAATATTGGATTTTGCCTGTTTTCAGATATTCCTCAATTTTTCTGGCAATACTCTCTCCAATCCCAGGCATCGTAATCAACGCCTTGAGTCCACCTCTATTATAAATATACCTCACGCTCTCTTCTGTATTTTCTAAAACAATCGCTGCTTTTTCATACGCTTGGGGCCTAAAAGCCGCTTCTTCCATTTCAAGAAAATATCCGATCTCATAAAGAATATTGGCTAATTCCTGATTAATCATAATAAAATTAATTTATTATATCTTTATTTTATAACAAAAAACAAAAAACCTCTAATAAGGTTATTTTGTTTTTACATTGTATTATTTCTTTTTTGATTTCTTAAATTTCTTAGATGCTCTGCTGGCTATTGCGAATTCTTTATCTAATTCGTCTGTAAATTTAAGTAAAAGCGGGTCATCAACTCTTTCTTTTATAAAAACCCACCAGGATTCAATCGGAAAGTCACTGTCTTTTTTCCAATATTCAATCGCCTGAAAAAGATTAACCAATTTATCTACTTGAGCCACAAATCTGCCTTCTTTTGTTAATCCATCTTCACAGTCCAGCCATAGCCCTATTATCTCTTTTTGAAGCATTTTGGGCAAACTAGAAGTAAGTTCAACGATCGCTTTCCACTCTTTCTCTCTTTTTTGCAAAAGCCATTCTAAGCGCTTGGATTGAGGAATTCTTGGGGCTTTTTCAAAAAGCTTACGCATTGCTTCTTTATCTTTAACTAAAACCGGGTCATAGGGCGTCTGATCTCCGGCATAAACTTCGCACAAATCGTGGACTAAAGCAATTTTAATTACTCTGTCTGTATCTAGTCCTTTCATTTTTCCAAGCATCCAACTCATAATCGTCATTTGAAACGTATGTTGAGCAACGCTCTCGGGGTTTTTAACTCTTCTTAAAACCCAACCCGTCCTTTTGAGGGATTGGAGCTTCCCAACCTCTGTTAAAAAGTGCACCATTTCACACATAGTCTTTTTCTCACACTGTTTCCGATTATCTATTAAATGTTTATCTACCTCCTTTCGAAACTCTACTATAAGAGATTCTTTTAAATTTTTCTTAATCCATTTATTCCATAATTTATATTGAACCTTGCCTTCTTTTTTCCAATATTCCAATGATTGTAAATAACTTTCCATTTTTCCAGATTCCCAAGAAAACTTACTAAGATTACTTCTCCTTCTACCAAGTTCTAGCCAAAGATCTTCTAACTCTTTTTTTATTTCTCCCGGTAATTTAGAAACTATTTTATTAAATGAATTATTTTCAAGATTTTGTCTTTGGATCGCTCTCTTTTTTTCCATACCAGCAGAAATTTGCGGTAATTTTTTAAGAATATCTTTTATCGTGTGCTGTTCTTTCTTAGAAGTAATATCTTCGGGAAGCAAAGAATCATAAGGAGTTTCCTCTCCCACATAAATATCCGCTAAATGGTGTATTAAGATACTTTTGATAATTTTAGCATCACTAAGTTCGCCCTTTTTATTAATACTATTTAAAACCCAAGCCAATATTGCTGCCCTAAAAAGATGGTCAGCGGTTGTGGCCGGATCTTTAATCCCATAAAGAACCCACCCTTTTCTTCTGTTGGTTTTCAATTTTCCTAATTTTATAAAAAAATCAAGTGTTGAACTCATTGGATTTCAAAAAGAGGGCAAGCCCTCTTTTTTTTAAATACTAAAGATTATATGTAATTTTCCTAATTTTATAAATTGTCACAACCGAAGATTGAACCTTAACTTCTTCTCCGATTTTTCGTCCCAAAAGAGCTCTGCCCACAGGCGATTCATTACTAATCTTTCCTAGCATCGGGTTCGCTTCCAAAGAACCAACTATCATAAACTCATCCTGTTGGCCCTCTACTTCTACTATTACGGTTGTGCCCAATAAAACCTCTTTCGGGCTTCCTTTTCCAGGAGATAAAATTAATTTATAGTTTTTTAAGATTATTTCCAATTCAGCAATCCTTGATTCTAACAAATCTAAATCCTCCTGAAATGCCGAATATTCAGAATCTATTTCTAGAGAAGAAGCAGTGGTTAGAGTATCATTTTTTGTCCTCTGATTTTTAAGGACTTTGAGTTCTTCATACTCCTTTTCCAATTTTGCTAACCCCTCCTTTGTGAGATAAATTTCCCTCTCTAAATCCATTTTTTTAAAGCGCTTTTGGGCGCTTTTACAGTATATTATATTTTAGCCATTCAAAACTTCTTGTCAAGCAATTTGTCTCAAAATAAAAAAATCTAATTTTACAAATAGATTTTAAAAATTAACTAAAATTAGCCCCAAATAAAGTGAAAAACCTCAATCATTATACCGATAATAAAAACTGCGGATAGAAGAAAATAGAGATGATTCATTTTCTTCCCCGATTTTTTCTTTAGGAATCTTCTATAAAGCAAAACCACTATAAAACTTTCCACTCCTCCGGCAACAGCGCCAGTTAAACCAATAATATCAATAAATTCTCTTGCTCCAATGAAAAATAGGAGCATTGGAACAAAAGAGGCTATTCCCCAAGAAAGTTTTTCTGAAATCTTAATGTCATACCAAAAAATTTTCTTAAGAGCCAATCCGAGAGTCAGATAAGAGCTGAAACAGGTCAGAAATCCGAATATAAATCCAGCTTTCGCGATATCGCCTCCTATAGCCAGGCCAAATCCGGAAACTGCATCTTCTGAAGTCATTTTACCGCTAGCTCCCAATATCGCCATAACGAAAATAATATAAACAATAGCAGATAAAGTTATCCCGGTTATAATAACTTTTCTCAGATCTTTCCTATTTTTCCCAAGAATTTCTTTTACTTCTGGTAAAACAGCCGACCCCCATAAAGAAAACATTATTACTCCATAAGGCAGAAAGATGTATTTAAAATCGACTGCTAAAAAATTAACCGGATTAATATGCGGAAAAGATTTAAGAATAAAAAAGGCAAGAGTTCCGAAAAAAACTATTAAAATTAAAAATTCTGCCAATGATATGCTCTTAATATCTCTGTAAATCAATAAACTCCCTAACAGAAAAAATATCAAAACGTAAATTAAAAGCCCCCCTCCTATGTAAGGACTGAGTAAATTAGCTAAAAATCCTCCCCCAACCAATAAATAGGCCAATTGAGCTCCAAAAAGACCAACGCACATTGCAACGAAAGCAATGGTTGACCATTTCTTGCCTAAATATTGTTTTACATAACCGGGAAAACGACGATTTTCTTTTGTCCCGATAATAATATCTCCCAAAATAAGATGAGTGACAATTGCGACAACTCCTATTATTAAAAAATAACCAAGTAAAACAAAAAATCCGCTTTTAAAAGCGACCCAGGGCAGACCGAATATGCCCACGCCTATTATAGTACCAACAAAAACAGATAACGCTTTCCAAAAAGCTGTCATTTTAACTAGAGCTGATTAATTTATTTAAATTTTATAAACGCGATAACCATCCCTCACCGCTTCGGAAACTTTCATTCCCACTTCATCTCCCTTTTTGGCCTTATCTATTTCTTTATGGTCAATCTGCATTGAATCAACCGTTTGTTCAAAATCAACATCTCCTCCAACAATTTTAATACTGTCTCCCTTTTTTAGCGGACTGGATAATTCAATTACTGCTACTTGTATCTTGTCAAAAAAATGGATTACTTTACCAATTAATTTTCCTTCTGCTTCTTTTTCAGGCATAGTAGATTATTAATTTAATTAAATGATTTTTTTGTTAATCATTGCTCGGCCTTTGTTTGATTTATTATATCAAAAAAATATCTTCTGCGATATTCTAAAAATTAGCGCTAAAATCGATTCCATCTGCCTGCTCCACTTTACCCTGATGTTTCCCCATATTTTGTTTTGATGATTCTTCGGCATAGTCGCGAATAATTTCTTTTTTTCTTTCTATCGGCAAATCTTTATTATTAATAGCCGGACCACCGATACAGCCACCAGGACAATTAAGAATATCTAAAAATCTATATTCCTTTTCGCCTGATTTTATTTGTTCAAGCGCCTTTTTAATACTCTCTATTCCATCGGTTATCAATATCTCATCTTTTTTAAAAAGCCCGCCTATATGTGAAGTAGTGGCCAGTCCGCCAGAAATCGGATAAATCTTAGTATATTCTCTGATTAGAGAATCAAAATAATATTTCCTATTAAAATCTTTCTCATCTATTCCTTCGGCATCAAAAATTTCCTGCAATTCTTTAAAAGTTATTACAGCATCTATAAATTCTTTATATTTCGGCGCTTCTATATTTTCCTTGGCAAAACAAGGAGAAATAAAAACTATTTTATAATCTTTATTGTTCTGTTTATAAATTTTTGCCATTGAAGCCATCGGAGAAACTATTGGAATCAAATATTTTACAAAATCCGGGTATTGCGCTTGAATAAAAGCCACCACTGTTGGGCAAGGAGAAGCTATAAATAATTCTTGGTCGGGGTGTTCTTTTATATATTGAGCATAGGCCCAATTAACCATTCTCGCTCCAAAAGTTAATTCTGTAACCTTATCAAAACCAAGGTGTCTTAACATCCCGATAATATCAGGATATTTGAAATCAATCGGAAATGTCGGAGCTAATAAAGCAATTGATTTATTATCTTTTATCAGATTGATTATATCCTTTGTGTTTTTCATATCTTTATGTTTTACGGCCGATTACAAAATAAGCAATTACTCCGCCAGCTAGAGCGGTTATAAACTGAATAGCTCCCATTGAAGTTAAAAATATTTTCGGGACTAATTGAGAACCGATATAAATATAGGCGACTAAAAATAAAACTGACGATTTTAAAATAGATGCGATTACAATTCGTCCAAGGAACGGCCATTGTTTAATCCTGTTTAAACCCATAACCCTAACTAAAACCACATTCCCTAACCAGATAAATGGGAGGAAATACAACAGAAAAATTGTAGATGGTCCGAAAATTACTCCATGCGCCCAAGCACCTATACTGGGCAAAACAATAACTGGCAATTGTCTTTTAAAATCAAGTTTTTCAGCAGAAATAAAAAGTATGGCATTGACTATTGAGCCAATCAACCATTGGGGAGAAGAGAATAAAAGTGGAGCAAAAAAGGCAGCACCAGATAAAACAAAGGAAGAACTAATAACTCGGCTGCCAACCAAGGCAATAATTTTGGATTGAGTCATTGTTTCATTTACTAAATTTTTCATATTAATCGCTAAATAATTTATCTATATTTTATGATTATATCAAAAAACCGCCTGATTGGCGATTTTTTAAGGCTCTATCCGTCCAGGCGACAGCATTAAAACTTGTTTGGTATAAAAATTTCATCCTCTCATATTTACAAATATTCTTCAACATGGTATCAAGTGATTAAGAAGGGAGGTGGTGTACTCATGTCGTCTTGCACAACTTGTCAGGGCTGCACCGATGTTGAAATGGTGTTCACGAGGCAGGATCCCTCCGTACTCGAAGAGCTGCAAAACAGGGTCTCGGAGGCTATCTCTGGGTTCGTTGGACGCCTTGGTTTCGATTCCTTCGAAAGAAGGGCGGCATCGCCAAAGCAGTGTCTTGCGGCCCACTTCAGAGCTCCGCGAGGAGTTGTTGAGGGAGAGGTTCGAAAGGCCATCCAAGCACTAGGGTTCAAGGTTGAGAAGGAGACAGAAAGTGGAGGAAGACTCCACTACGACCTGCTTCTCTCTTCCGCTTGACCTCGAACTACTGAGGAATTTCTGGGGCACGCCACGTGTGTGCCCCAGTCCTTTTTTAAAACTGAATCTTCTTAAACACAAAATCGCCCTTAAGGCGACTTTATTTTTATTGGCTCCCCTTGTTGAACGCATTCAGAACTGTTGATTAGAAGAAAGTAAGGGGAGAATTGGAAGAATCGGAGGTGGTATAAAAAGAAGAGGGGGCAAAACCTCCTTCACGTTGCCCCCAGAATCTCAAAAGTAGGCCTTTCTCCAAATTCTCGCTCAGCCAGATCGTCTAGTTTCCTCCCAACTCGCTCGTTGATAGTCGGGAAGTAAGGAGCCCCTTCAGGAATCTCCGAGACTTCCTTCACCTTTACGAGCCTGGAGTTGAGAAGAGAAGCTACGCGAGTTGCATTCCCTTGAGCCTTATCCGGACTCTTGGCCAAGAAGTAGAA
>JAPLYH010000033.1:9633-10544 GCA_026395615.1 Candidatus Parcubacteria bacterium
CCGCTGTGCCTCCGCTTACCTTTCCTGCAAGCTGAGCTCTGAACCGTCTCATGACGATGGCTGTGCTTTCGCAGGATACGTTTCCTAGGGTCATACGCACTCGAACGGTTTCATCTGCCAATTGGACCGCCTCCTTTAGAGATATATTGACAATACAAAAAAATCGCTTAAAAAGCAATTTTTCTGACTAACTCCGCAAATAGAATCTGGATTTTATGCCCCTGGGCTGATTCGAACAGCCATTTCCTCCTCCGGAGGGAGGCGTTCTATCCATTGGACTACAGGGACAAAAACTATCCTGGTTTTTGAGCAATAATTAAAATATTCTTTCCTTTCTTACTCCTTTCTAAAATTCCTTTTTCTTTGATTATAAACCCGATGCTTTCAATAATTTTTTCCAATTCTTTTTCCGAAAAAATATGGATATATCTGTTTATAACGACATCTCCCACGCTATTTTTCCAAGGATAAAAAACATCTTTAAAATCAAGTTTTGACTTGCCAATCAATTTCAGTAAAGCGTTCCTAAATAATAATTTTTTTGCCTTCTTATTATCATTTAAATCCCAAACAGTCAGAATAACTTTCCCCATCGGTTTTAATACTCGCGAAATTTCTTTTAAAAACTCTTTTCTTATTGCTCGTGACGGGATATGATGAAAAACAGCTAAACAAAACACTTTATCAAAAAAATCATTTTCAAAGGGCAAGGATAATGGCTTGCTAACAAAAAACTTCCCATCCGGATATTTGTTATTGGCAATTCTAATAAGGGTTCCTGATACATCAACCCCATAATAATCTGCTTTGCTCCCTATTATTTCCTTCAATCTCCCGTTTCCACAACCCAAATCCAATATTTTATCTCCTGAATTAATATAATCCTGTAAAACAGCAAAATCAGAGGGAAT
>JAPLYH010000023.1:0-1119 GCA_026395615.1 Candidatus Parcubacteria bacterium
TGGAGAGATGATAACTGGAAATTTGATTCTCGGGATTCGATGATCGATTATGCAAAAGAATATAAGATTCCTATTGGGAGAACAATTTTAGTGAGAGAAGGAGATAAGGTAGAAGTAGGGCATCAATTATGCGAAGGAAGTATAGATTTAAAAAAGTTGTTTAAATTTGGCGATAAAGCGAAGACAGCCATATATATAGTGAAGGAAATTCAAAGAATATATGCGTCTCAAGGCGTGGCGATTCACGATAAACACATTGAAACTATTGTGAGACAGATGTTCTCAAGAGTAAGAATTAAAAAACAAGGAGATAGCCGTTTTTCAGAAGGAGAGATATTTGAATCAAGGTCCGTTATAGAAGAGAACAAGAAGCTTAAGAAGAGCGGAAAAGAGTTGGCAGCTTTTCAGGAAATGATTCTTGGTATTTCAAAAGTAGCCCTCACTACCGATAGTTTCTTGTCAGCTGCTTCTTTTGAGGAAACGTCTCGCATTCTTATAAAAGCAGCCATTTCCGGACAAGAAGATATTTTACGAGGATTAAAAGAAAACGTGATTATCGGGAAAATTATTCCTGTTGGCAGCGGATACCAGAAGGTGCAAAACGAAAAACTTAAAGTGCAAAATAAAGAGGAAGAAAGCGCAGATGGTGGAAGAGAGGAAGAAGAGATATAATAGAGTTATAAAGGGTAAAGTGTAAAAATATTTTAATTTTACATTTTAAATTATCTTTTCGTTTTTCGTTTTTAATTTTACGTTTTTAGTATGGCTAAACGGAGGAAAAAAAGGGCAATAACAAAAAGAGCGTCTAAAAAACCTTCTTTTCTATCTCGTTTTTCTAGAAAAAGAGGAAAAGGCGAGGTTTTGCCTAATGAAATAAGGCCATGGGTTTTTGGCATTTTTCTTATCGTATTAGCTATCTTTGCTGTTTTTTCCTTTTTTAATCTATCTGGAATAGCTGGCCGGGGTTTTGTTAAGGTTTTCAAATTTTTTATGGGAGAGGCAATATTTATAATCCCTTTGATATTTGCGTTGGGGGGAATTTCTTGTTTTTTTTCAATACAAAGAAACAAATGGTCAATATTTTTAGCGGTGATTCTTCTTATTCTCGGGACAGCAGGG
>JAPLYH010000023.1:1125-8321 GCA_026395615.1 Candidatus Parcubacteria bacterium
CAGCAGGGATTCTAGGATTATTTGATTTATCTTCAAATAATCAGAATATGGGATTTCGTTTGTTCTACGCCGGCAGAGGTGGATGGATAGGTAATATTGCATCATGGCCATTGATGAAAGTTTTTGGATTTTGGATATCTTTGATAATATTATTGGCATTAATAGTAGTGGCCGGTGTTATTTTCCGGTTCTTTATCTGTTCTTCTCGTAAAAAAGAGTCCATATCAACAGATGATGAGGAAGAATTTACTCCTGAAAAAGTAGAAAAGGAAATAAGAAAACCCCTTATTCACAAAGTGTTTGCTCCGAAATTTCAAGTAAGTAAAATAGAAGATAAAGAAGATAAAAAGGAGTTTCCAAAGAAGAAAGAAGAAGAGATTAAAGGACAGGAGCCAGTATTAGCGCCTGTTATTGGGTCATCAATAGCATCAGGAGCATTGAAAACAGATTGGAAATTACCGCCTGTAGATTTACTGTCTCAAGATAAAGGGACTCCTCAAGCGGGCGATGTTAAGACAAATTCTGAAATCATAGAGAAAACACTTGAAAATTTTGGAATTTCAGTTGCAATGTCGGATATTAATATCGGGCCTACAGTCACTCAATATACATTAAAACCCGCAGAAGGGGTAAAGCTTTCAAAAATTACTACTCTTAATAATAATCTAGCGCTGGCATTAGCTGCTCATCCCATCAGAATTGAGGCGCCTATTCCGGGAAAGTCCCTGGTTGGAATTGAGGTGCCAAATAAAAGCAGGACATTGGTGCGTTTAAGAAATCTTGTTGATAACCCCGTTTTTCAAAATGACCAATCTACTCTCGTTTTTTCAATAGGAAGAGATGTTGTAGGAGATGCATTCTATGCCAATTTAGGAAGAATGCCCCATCTATTAGTCGCAGGGTCAACGGGAAGCGGAAAAACAATTTGTTTAAGTACCATAATTTTAAGTTTGCTTTATCGTAATTCTCCGGAACAATTACGCCTTATTTTGATTGACCCAAAAAGAGTAGAGTTTTCTAACTATAATGGAATTCCTCATTTATTGGGTCCAGTTATATTTGATGTCCAAAAAACATTAAGCGTTTTAAAGTGGCTTATTGATGAAATGGAAAGAAGGTTTGAAATTCTTTCTAATGCGGGTAGTCGTAATATTGATGAATATAATAAGAAGATTCAGGGTAGCGGTAAAAATTCGGAAGAAGTAAAAATAATGCCTTATATTATTCTGACCATAGACGAGTTAGCGGACCTTATGGCGGCTAAAGGCAGAGAAATAGAAGCTGGAATAGTAAGATTAGCTCAAAAATCGAGGGCAGTAGGCATTCATTTAATTTTAGCGACCAAAAGACCATCAGTTGAAGTAATCACCGGGTTAATAAAAGCAAATATTATTGCCCGCATTGCTTTTCAAGTCGCATCCCAAGTTGATTCCAGGACTATTTTAGATACTTCTGGAGCGGAAAAATTACTCGGCTTAGGAGATTTATTATTTATCTCAGCGGAATTTTCCAAGCCAAAAAGGCTGCAAGGGGCGTATGTTTCCAGCAAGGAAGTAGAACAAGTAGTTGATTTCATTAAAAAACAAAACCACAGAGAGGATAAAGAAGATGAATTGGCCGACAGTATTAATGGCGAGTTGCAGAGGTTAGAAAATTTTGGAACAATCGGCGGAGGAGGAAATATAGAATTTGACCCAGTTTATCAAGAAGCAAAACATTTAGTGCTTGAAACTAAAAAAGCATCAGCGTCTTTTTTGCAAAGAAAATTAAGAATTGGTTATGCCCGCGCTGCTCGCTTATTAGATATGCTTGAAGAGACGGGTGTGGTTGGTCCTGCTGACGGAGCAAAACCAAGAGAGGTTTTTATGGACGAAGAAGCTATATTGCAAAATCATAAGAGCGAGCGCGTGGAAGAAGATATCGATGAATCCATAAATACGGAAGATAATAAAGATGACAATGAAGAAGATTATAAACCAAGCGAAGAATATGAAGATTTTGATGCGTCAGAAAGTGAAGAAGAGGTAAAAGAAGAAGATGAATAATTTTCAATAATTAAAAATAAAATTATGGCAAAAGAAGAAAAGAAAAGTTCCGAGAAAAAACTTAATCACATTGATCTTCAAGAAACACTTGAGGAAATAAAAAAAGAATTTGGGGAAGGAGCGATTATGCGTCTCCAAGAAGTCGAGGCGGTTAATGTGGATAGTATCTCAACTGGATCTATATTTTTGGATTCGGCGTTAGGAGTAGGAGGATTGCCAAGGGGCAGAATAGTTGAAATTTATGGACCAGAAAGCTCCGGAAAAAGCACTTTAGCTATGCATTGCGCTGCAGAAGCGCAGAAAAAAGGAGGAGTCGCAGCTTTTATTGATGCGGAACACGCCCTTGACCCGGAATACTCAAAAAAATTGGGAGTAAAAATAGATGAACTTTTAATTTCTCAACCGGATTCAGGCGAACAAGGACTCCAAATAGTTGAAAGTTTAGTTAGGTCAAACCAGGTGGATATAATAATTATAGATTCTGTGGCAGCGCTTACTCCGAGAAAAGAAATTGCCGGAGAAATAGGAGACCTGCAGATAGGTCTTCAAGCGCGATTAATGAGTCAGGGGTTAAGAAAATTATCCGGTATCGCTTCAAAGTCAAAAACGATAATCGTTTTTTTGAATCAAACCAGAATGAAAATTGGTATTCCATTTGGCAATCCGGAAACAACACCCGGAGGAATGGCTTTAAAATTTTATGCTTCAGTAAGGATTCGCTTGCAGAGAACAGCGCAAATTAAACAAGGAGAAGATATTATTGGTTCACGCATTAAGGCAAAGATTGTAAAAAACAAGGTGGCTGCGCCATTTAAAACAGCGGAATTTGATATTTATTATAATGAAGGCATCTCCAACACAGCTGATATTATAAACGCTGGATTAAAATACGGAGTGATAAAAAAGAGTGGAAGTTGGTTTGCTTATGGAGAGGAAAAATTAGGGCAAGGAATGCCCGGAACGAAACAAGCCCTGAAAGACAATAAAGAATTGATGAAAAAGATTAAAAAAGATGTTTTGGACAAAATGAAAGAGGAGGAATCTAAAATGTAAATAATCTTTTAAAACAAAAAACCGCTTCAGGCGGTTTTTTTGTGATGAGAACAAATTTAAATTACTTTTTAGTAGCAGAGAGTAATCCTAAGTGTCGGGCTTGTTTCACAGCAGTAGCCATTTTTCTTTGATGAAAACTGCAAAGTCCGGTCTTTTCTTTAGACCTGATTTTCCCCAGACCAGTTAGAAATTTTTTTAATTGGTCGGTTTTTTTAAAATCTATTTCTTTAATGTTTTGTTTGCAAAAAAAACAATTCATGCCATTTGCCTAAGAGGCGAATTACTTGTAGATATTTTAAAACGGAATCTCTTCTATATTGATATCATCTCCTTCTTCTATAGTTGGGATATCTTCAGAAGGGGATTCATTTTTTGAATCACTACCTCCAGCGAAATCTTCGCTTTTTGAGGTCGTTCCAGCGGTTCTAGGACCAAGTTGTATATTATCTGCGACAACTTCTGTCCTATATTTTTTGATTCCAGATGGATCGTCCCAGCTCCTTGTGATGATTTTCCCTTCAATAAAAACCAAACTTCCTTTTCTTAAATACTGTGAAGCGATTGTGGCTAAATTTCTCCAAGCAACAATATTATGATATTCAGCTTTTTGTTGTTTCTGACCCGTTTCTTTGTTTGTCCAAACCTGGTTAGTAGCCATTCGGAAGCTGCATACCGGTTGCCCTGATGGTAAATTACGGAGCTCGGGATCGCTGGTAAGATTACCTAATAAGAATGCCTTATTTAAATTCATTTTCTTTTGTATTAAAAATTTCTTCTATTTTTTTATCTATATCCTTGAGCTCGACCTTTTGCTCCTTTCCGGATATTTTATCAGTTGTATTTTCAATAATACTTTCTTTTTCTTCTGTTTCTGCCTTCTTAAATAAAGATTTGCGCGCAGAAGGAACATATGGCTTATGTTTGGGTATCTCCTTTAAAAAATAGCGGAGAATTTGATTTTCTGATGTTATTTTTTTCTGCAATTCAGGCATTTTTTCTCCATCATACGAAAAATCAAGAGCCAGAAGCACGGCTCCTTTTTCTTTTTTAACTGGATAGCCTAAAGTTCTCTCTTCAGGAGAATTAATTGTTGATACCTTGCCTTCACCCTCTTGAATGAGGTGGTTTATCCGCTCTGTTATTTGCTCTCTTTCTGTAGGCTCAGTCAAGGCAGAAACAAGACAAACTAATTGATAATTTTTAGTCATAGCACTACTTTAACAAGAAATTGTTTTTAGGTCAAGGCTTTCTGAGCTCCCAACTGATCTCGCTTTTTTGAATATTTTAGGTTAGAATAAAAATATATGAATATAAATCCATCAATTTTTAGAGCCTATGATATTAGGGGGGTTTATCCTGAAGAGTTAAACGAAGATGGGGCTCGTAAAATTGCCCAATCTTTTGTTTTTCTGTATCCCTGGGCAGAAAAATTGGTTATTGCTGCCGACCCTCGATTAAGCTCGCCGATTTTAAAGCAAACAATGATTGATGTTTTTGTGGGAGCGGGTAAAACAGTAATAGATCTTGGAACTGTGCCAGACCCATTATTTTATTTTATACTTTTTAATCATAAATTAGATGGAGGCGTTATGATTTCCGGATCTCATAACCCAAAAGAATATAACGGTTTGACTTTAAGCATAAGAAGAAAAGATAGTGATTTAGTGGAGGACTTAATAGGGCCGGAATTAGAAAAAATAAGAGATTTAGCATTAGGAAACACTGAAATTAATATTCCAAAAGGGAAGGGAGAGGCGAAACTATTGGATATTAGCGAAGAATATATAAAATATGTTTCTTCTTTAGTAAAAATAAATAAACCATTGAAGATTTTAATTGATAGTGGCAACGGATCCATCGGCTTATTAGCCGAGAGATTGTTTAGAGCAATAGGGTGCGAAGCTAATACAATGTATGCTGACCCTGATGGAAATTTTCCAAACCATTTACCAGACCCATATGAGAAGGAAAATCTTAAAGATATAAAAGAAGGAGTTGTTGCTGGCGGATATGATTTGGGTTTTGCTTTTGATGCTGATGGAGATAGGGTGGCTCCTATAGATAAACGAGGGAAAGAAGTTTCTGGAGATGATTGCCTTCTTATATTAGCCCGCCAAGCTATTAGAAAAAAAAGAGGGCCTATAGTTCATTGTATGAGGGCTTCAGCTGCCTTTTTGGATGAAATGAAAAAAGAAGGAATTACCACTTATTTTTCTGTTTCTCATCATAATGCAGTTATTAAAAAAGTTATGGAAATAGGAGCATCGTTTGGAGGAGAGATTACATATCATTTTCTATTTCCTTTAGATTATTATTTAGTAGATGACGCCCTTTTTGCATCTCTTAAATTGGCCGAAATAGCGTCTCAGCAAGAGAGTTTTATTGATTATTTGGATAGCTTGCCGAAATACACAGTGAGTCCGGAAGTATTTATTCCCACAGATGACTCTATAAAGTTTCAATTAATAAAAAATTTACAACAGTATTTAAGAGATAACAATTATAATTTTATAGATATTGATGGAGCAAGAATAAACTTTGACGGGGGGTGGGCACTAATAAGAGCGTCAAATACCAGTCCATTTATTAAATGTCGTTTTGAAGGCAGAGATGATTCGATTCTTAAGGATATAGAGAGGAAATCATTGGATATTTTTGAAAAAAACGGTATACAAATTCCTATTGAGATAAAAAAGGAGCTGGGAATTAATTAAAACGTAAGGATACAAAAACACCCGAAAATTTTTCGGGTGTTTTTGTATTTTTTCCTTTAAACTTCTATAACGACTGGGAGAATCATCGGCCGTTTCCCTGTTTTTTGATAAAGAAAATCGCCAATTTTGTCCCTTAGATTGTTTTTAATATATGGCCAATTTACTGATTGACCAGAACCAGTGCTTTCTTCAATAATTGATACAGCTTTCTTGCGGCTTTGATAAAGCAAATTTTTAGAAGTATCAAGGAAAACAAACCCTCTTGAAATAATATCTGGAGAGCTTACCACTTTTCCTGTTTGATTGTTCACAACAGCTATAATGACAAAAATTCCGTCACTTGAAAGAGCCCTGCGGTCGCGCAACACTACGGCCTCAAGATCCTGGGAACCAAGTCCATCTATAAAAACATATCCGGTATCTACTTTTTTCTTTTCAATGACTGGTAATTTTTGTTTGTTAAATTTAGCAATATGACCATTATCTAATATAAGAATATTTTTTGGAGGGAAATTTATTTCTTTAATAACTTTTTCAGCTTCTTTCAGAAGATAATGGTTGGCATAGACAGGAAGAACATAGGTTGGTCTTATTTGTTTGACAACTTCTTGTATTGCTTCCACATTATTATGACCGCTCACATGGATATTCATTATTTCGTTATGGATTACATTATCGCATTGGCGATATAGATTATCTTTTAAGCGTTGAATAGTTCTTTCGTTTCCAGGAATAATAGAAGAAGAGAATATCACTGTATCATTTTTGCGGAGTTTTACGTATCTATGGTTTCCCGTAACAATCCTGGATAGGACTGCTCTTGCTTCCCCTTGAGCTCCTGTTCCTAATATGACTATTTTATTATCAGGATAGTCGTTGATTTTCTTAATATCAATTAAAGTGTTATTAGCGCCCTTAATGTATCCTAATTGTTGAGCCACCTTTATATTCATCTTCATACTATATCCATCAATGGCCACCTTTTTTCCTAATTTTTGGGCGAAGGTAATAATATCTCTGGCTCTCTTAACTTGAGTAGCAAATGTGGCGATAATGACTCTTCCCGGGGATTCGGTGATGATTTGCCTTAGATTTTTCCACATATCTTCTTCTGTGGCGAGAACCCCTCTGTTTGTAGCTCCTAAACTTTCAATCATCAAAATGGTCGGCTTGGCGAGTTGAGAAAGGTTATTATAAGAGATTGTTTTTTTACTAGATGAATCGGTGCCTAGTGTCCAGTCACCCATATGAATAACGGTAGCAGATGGAGTGGCCAAAACAATTCCCATTGAATCCATAATAGAATGTTCTACTTCAAAGAAACTTAAATTAAAATCATTGAGATTTATTTTTTGTTTTGTGTCCTGTATTTGGATTGTTTTTA
>JAPLYH010000002.1:0-358 GCA_026395615.1 Candidatus Parcubacteria bacterium
ATGAGATGGTTGTACGTCTCTTACTTGAAGTCCTGCTCTCTTTCGAGTTAAACCTCCCGGTCCTCCTGCGGCTAATCTTCTTTTATGTTCAAGCTCTGCTAAGATATTTTCATTATCCATAAATTGGGATAATTGGCTTGAAGAAAAAAATTGCTTAACCACTGCCATAAAAGGCCTTGGATTAATAATTTTATTCGGAGCAAGTTCACTTACATCTAAGGTTGTCATTCTGTCTTTACTAATACGCTCTACTCTGGCAAGCCCGACCCTCAATCGGTCTTTTAAAAGTTCGGCAATCGCTCTCACTCTTCTATTCCCTAGATGGTCTATTTCATCCGCCTCGCTTCCAGGAGTATTA
>JAPLYH010000002.1:417-4153 GCA_026395615.1 Candidatus Parcubacteria bacterium
AGGGGTATTATTAAGGTGAATTATTTCTCTTATTACAGCTACGATATCTTCTACCCGCAAAACTCTATCGTCCATTGTTATCTCTTCTCCTGCTTTTGCTTTTTTATTTTTCAATTTTAATTCCGGGAGTCGTTCCAGTGTTTTCCATCTTCCCACTTTTGAAAGGTCATATCTTTCAAAATTGAAAAACATATTTTCAATCAATTCTTTTGCGGTATCAGGAGAAGCTAAGTCGCCTGGTCTCAAGCGCTTATAGATTTCAACCAATGCATCTGCCTGATTATTGGTAGTATCTCTTTTTAAAGTTTCGGAAATATAATTAATTTCTCCTCTATCAATATCAGAAAATTGACTCTTTATTTTATCATCACTATCTATGCCAAATGCCCTTAACAAAGTAGTGGCTGGCACCCTTCTTTTTCTGTCAATTTTTACACCAATAAATCCGGATGGATCTGTTTCAAATTCCAACCAACTTCCTCTATTGGGGATAATCCTGGCTCCAAAATATTTTACACCCTTAAGCCGTCTTAGTGTAAAAAATGCTCCGGGCGAACGCAGCAATTGAGATATAACAACTCTTTCAACTCCATTAATAACAAAAGTCCCTCTATCTGTCATTAAGGGAAAATCACCAAAGAAAACTTCTTGAGTCGTCTCTTGTTTTGTTCTGAGATCAACCAATTTTACTAAAATTTTAAATGGGGCAGCGTAAGAATCTTCTTGTTTTTTTGCCTCAAATTCATTGATATAATGAGGTTCTCCCAACTTATAATCCTCAAACCAAAGCTCCAGCCATTTTCCAGTATAATCCCTTATAGGGGACACTTCTTCAAAAAGTTCTTTTAAATCTCTTTGCCAAAACTCTTCCCAACTTGCTTTTTCAACTTCCAATAAATAAGGCAATGGCAGTTTAATTTTTGATTTTGAAAAATCTTTTATCTGCATAAAAATATGGAGTTAAAATATTTAGCGCCTAAAAGATAAAAAACTCTCTCCCATAACATAACGAAAAGGGAGAACATATTTTTTGTCCTTCTTTAAGAAAACTTTATATCCAAGGTTTCAAAATAAGTGTAAATTATATTGTACACGCTCCCCCAAAAAAGTCAATAGTTGTAAACCCAAATGTCAAGTGTTTTAGAAATTGGAAATTATTTCTCTTCTGCCGGTGCAACGACTGGTTGTTTTAATCTGGCTATTCTATCTTTTATTTCTTGAACATCTGGATTTAATTTTAGAACCGCCTCATATGCAGCTATTGCATCCTTAACCATTCCCTGCTTCTCATAAGCAATCCCCAAAGAATAAAGGGCATTAGAATGATTGGGGTCAATAGTAAGAGCTGACAAAAATTGATTTATTGCTTTTTCAACTTCATCTTTATTGTAATACATTCTTCCAAGCTGGAATAAAACATCGGCATTAGCTGGATATTGTGAAGCCAACCATTCAAGTCTAGTAATTGCTTCATCTATTTTATTATCACTCTCCAATAAAAGAGCTATGTTTATATTCCCAGGAATGTAATCAATTTTTTGTTGAATGGCTTTATTAAATGATGCCATCGCTTCATTTTTCTGTCCTAATAATAAATACATATTCCCTATTTGAGTATAGATATCAGGATTCTTGGGTTCTAATTCAGCTGCTTTATTCAGGGTATCTATCGTCAAGCTAGCAAATTGTTTATTATCCTGAGCGATTTTTATTGTACTTTGATATAGGTCCGCTAAACCTTGCCAAACAATGATTTGTTGTGGAGCGATTTGTGTCGCATTTATTGCTAAGGCTTGAGCTAATTTTATATTTTCTATAATATCCTGTTGTTTTTCATTAGCGTTTCCTGCTGCCAGTTCTTCTTGCGCTTTGGCCAAGAAAACTCGAGAAAGAACCATTTGGTATCTTATTTGCCCCGGATTTAATCTTATCGCCTCTTGTAATGCGGTTATTTTCCCGTCAAGTTCTGGGATATTCAGTGCTTTGACGTATTTTGTGTCTGCTAAATAATTTTTTATTCCGAAAAAACTGACAATAATAAACACTAGACAAAGAACAATTAAAATCGTTTCAACTACTAAAGCCATCTCCATAAAATCTTTTAATCGGAATCTGATTTCTTTAGCGAATGTCCACTCTTGTCCTTCTAACTGTTTCGCCCTCCACCCAGTCATTAATGCCGCAAATAACCAAAACAAAAAACTGAGAGTTAACGTTTGATAATAGCTGAATTGTATCAGAATGATTGTTGCCAAAATAATCATTAGAAAAACTACTCCATGATCTAATTTATTCTTTACTAATTTATCTTTAATTTTTGCCAATCTTCTTACTAAAACAGCCCAAACGCCCGATGGCGCTGAGAACAAAACAATCACTAAAAACACTAAACTCAAAAATCCCAATATTCCTGTTGTCGCCAAAACTTCTGAAAAAACATTTCCCGAACGGTCAAATTTAATAGCCCATAGATTCCCTTCATTCATGCTAATTGGCCTATATTTTGAAAAATCATAAGAAAATGTTCCTGGCCCGCTTCCAATAACTGCATTTTTTAACCCTCCTGTAATTGTGTTCAGAGATGTGTCCCATGATTCACTTTGGGTCAAAGTTCTTTCGGGCATAAAGTTGTAATAAATGTCGGAATTGTTTGTTATCAATCCGCCAGTGAGAGCTCTAAAATTCAAAATTACAAACAAAGCGGAAACAATAATTATAGCTATAGGAATAATCAATCTGTGAACTTCGTTCTTTGAAACTCTCCTTTTCAGAATCATTATGATTAAAACAGTCAAGCTTAATATTAGAATAATCCAAGCTGGAGTGAAGTCCGTTATTATAAGAAGAATAAAAGACAAGGCAATAAACACTCCACAAAAAATCTTGAAAAATTTTCCTTGTTTTTTCGCTTCTTTATTTTCTATGGATTCAGATTGATTAAATCCTCCCCATTTCAATCCCCCAAGAATAACAAATATTGCTAAAACAATCATAATAACTAAAAACATTGCCATTGATTGAGATGTAAGGCCAACCGGACTTACTCTCAACGCCATTCTTCCTATAACAGATGCTATACCCGAATTTATTTGAGCTAATTTAATCCAAACTCCTAATAAACTAAAATATGCGAACAATATTACTATCCCGGATGAATAAAGCAAAGCCTTGATAACTCCGCTTACTGTCACGATTTCTTTGTCTAGCTCTTCTTTTTTATTTTTTATCTGTAATTTTTCATTTTTCACTTTTAGTTTTTCGCTTCTGCCGAGGTTGTTCGCTACCAGAAAATAGAATGCAGCTAGGGTAATTATTTCTACTAACCCCATACTAAATCTTCCGTAATAACCAAGAATGCTTGATATTTTATCAATGGAAAATATTGAAGAAATAATATTTACTCCGACAAAAGCCAAAACAGCGCAATCAATCAAAGAAAATTTTATCTTCACCTCTTTGTCCTGGATTATCATCTTTAATAGCCATAGCAAGAAAGAAATCCAAGTCAAGAAAAACAAGGCATAAAGTTTATTGAAGTCCAAAACTTCAAACGAAAAAGGTAAAAAGAACACTGGCATTATAAACACTGTGAGATATATGAGAACCTTGAGAATTTTATTTAACATACTTTTTATTAATGATTAATGATTAATGATTAATGATTAATGATTAATGATTATTGATTATTGATTATTGACTATTGACTATTGACTATTGACTATTGACTATTAATTAT
>JAPLYH010000029.1 GCA_026395615.1 Candidatus Parcubacteria bacterium
ATGTAAAATATTTACAGATAATTCTTAATTCTTCTGCAGATACCAAGATTGCCAGTTCAGGTGTTGGGTCTCCGGGAAATGAAACAAATTATTTCGGCGCTTTAACAAAAGCAGCAGTAGTCAAATTTCAGAACAAATATGCTCCGGAAGTTTTGACTCCTGGCGGACTTTCTGTGGGTACCGGATATGTTGCTTCTTCAACCCGAGCGAAACTTAACGCTTTGTTAGGCAAATAATCCAATCCTAGATTTCTCCTTGTGAATCCAAAAGCCGCCCTGCTGGGCGGCTTTTGTTTTTTTTGCTTATCTCTAAATAATTTTTTTTAATCTTCTCTTTAGCGTTTTTATTAAGTAATAGAAATTACGCCACCCGGCATCGTAATTTTTATGAAATGGCGGAAGCCACGCCAGATATAGGAAATCTCACTACGATGCTCACTACGATGCTCACTACGATGCCGGGTGGCGTAATAATCGGGTGGCGTAATTTTTGAGAGATAGTTTTCCACAGGTCTGTCATAATGGCAGATTTTTTGTTTGACAATAGTTTTAGAAGTTATATAATATAAATCAACCTACCTCCAATAGGTTTGCGGGCGGGCGTTAACGAGAGCACGTGTGGAACGAGAGCCTCATGTGCAAACGAGCGCGCCTAGTGGTGGCAGTGTGACTCGTAGGGTCGCAAACTTTCTTCGCGAGAAGAAGAGCCTCATTGGTGGAGAGAAGAGTTCGGGATGCAAACCGATGGGATTCGAAGAAAGTTGGGGAGCCCGTGCTGTACACCACCTCCCCGTCTCCTTTTTGAACGTTGACAATTTCATATAGAGCAGATTTATCTGCTCACGTCGTCGCGGAAGAGGTTCTCGGCCTAGTGCTTTGAGAACCCCTTTTCTTTTTATATTCAGCAAATTAAATTATATTAATTTCAAATCTTTTTGTATTAATACCTTTGGGTATTTTTTTATTTGACTAAAAAAAAATAATTTAGTAGATATATCTATGTCTCAAAGGAGGTGTTGGTTGTGGATCGACAACCTGGTAGCAAGTACATCGTTCTTGAGGGCCCTGATTATTCGGGGAAGGACACTCAGGCCAAACTGTTGATGGAATACCTGAAACAGTCAGGCAGAGAAGCGATCTTCATTCGTGAACCAGGGACAGGAAGAGTCGGGGATGGAATTCGTCATGTCTTGACTCAAAGAGATCTGGCGGACGACCCTCTCTCTACGGAGGCGGAGATGTTGCTCTTCATGGCGAATCGAGCTCAACTTCGCCAAAACTTCATCTTGCCAAATCTTGCAGAGGGCAGGATTGTGGTAAGTAGCAGAGATAGGCTATCAACCAGAGCCTATCAAGGGTATGGGAGAGGACAATCTCTGGATTTGATCAAGGCGGTGGGAGAATTCGCAATGAAAGGGCTGTATCCTGAGCTCTACCTAATCTTCATGGTGCCCGTTGATGTGATTTTGGAAAGACGGGCAGCAGCAAAAGATGTGGATAGGATAGAGCAAGAGGGACCGGATTTCTGGGAGAAAGTGCTGCAAGGATACAAGGATTTCATCAGGGATAATCCGCAGATGGTTGCTGTGTTTGACGCAACGCAATCCATCCAGGAGATCCATGGCCAAGTGCCCTCAAGAGTAGAGCAACTCTTGGGATGAACGGCAGAGTAGGAGGTGATGTTTCTTCTTTGCCGTTTTGTTTTCCACTAAAGTAAATTACGCCACCCGGCATCGTAATTTTTGTAAAACGTCGGAAGCCACGTCAGATAAGGGAAATCTCACTACGATGCCGGGTGGCGTAATTTTTGGGAGAAAGTTATCCACAGGGAAATAAAAATCAAAACTGTTTTATTTTTTTGATTTTTTATAGTATGATAGAATAACTAAATATGATAAAAGCAGGTAAGAAAAATCTGATTCTCGCCGCCTTTGGGGTATTGTTTTTTGCCCTGCCTTTTTTTGTTTTTGCTTATTCTTCTGGCACACAGAGCAAATTTTATTTAGAGCAAGATTTTGATAAACAAGGAAGAGAATCTGCCTATGCCACTATTCGTAATACTTCAGCCAATGCTTATTTTTATGTAGAAAATCAATGGTGGGAAAGTTTATCTACAGATGAAAAAGAATCTTTAAATAAAAAAATAATTGATTTAGGCAATCATTTTGATTCGGAAATTTATCCAAAAATGACAGATACTTTTGGTAACGAGTGGAGGCCCGGTATTGATGGAGATTATAAAATTACGATTCTTTTTCACGAAATGAAAAACGACGCAGCTGGTTATTTCCGAACTATAGATGAATATCCGACAATTCAAGCGCCAGGTTCTAATGAAAGAGAAATGATTTATGTAAATACAGAGGCCTTTGATTATTCATATCCAGAAAGCTATATTGCTCATGAGTTTATGCATCTGATAACTTTTAATCAAAAAAACAGACAAGCCGGCAAGGATGAAGAGGTATGGCTTAACGAATTAAGAGCCGAATATGTTCCAACTCTTCTTGGTTATGATAAGGAATATACTGGTTCTAACCTGCAAAAAAGAATTCGTAATTTTATAGATTCTCCAAATGACTCTTTAACAGAGTGGAAAGGAGAAGTAAGCGATTATGGAGTAATCAGTATGTTCGGCCAGTATCTGGTTGAGCATTATGGATTGAATATATTGAGAGATTCCCTGAGTTCATCAAGTGTAGGGCTTGTTTCTTTGGATTACGCTTTAGCCAAGAACAATGTAAAAAAGAATATTGCTGAAGTTTTTACAGATTGGACGATAGGTATATCGGCGAATGATTGTACTCTTGGAAATCAATATTGTTATAATAATGAATTTTTAAAAACCATTAAGGTTGCCCCTTCCCTGATTTATCTTCCTCCAACCCAAGAGAGCCACTTGTCCTTGATTTATACTATTAAGGAATGGTCGGGCAATTGGTATAAAATAGTAGGGGGAGATAAGGGTTTAAAATTAAAATTTAGCGGACTTACTAGCAAATCATTTATCGTTCCGTATTTGATTGAGCGTTCAAACAAAATTCAGTCAATAAATTTTCTGGAAGTTGATAAAGATGATAGTGGAAACATTGAACTGCCTCTTT
The DNA here is from genome assembly GCA_026395615.1 of Candidatus Parcubacteria bacterium. Lineage (GTDB taxonomy): Bacteria > Patescibacteriota > Minisyncoccia > Minisyncoccales > PEYH01 > PEYH01. Next base: position 3,104 of record JAPLYH010000029.1, read on the forward strand.
TCGGAGAAAATAATCAATCTTTAATTTTACTTCCAGTTATTGAAAAAAAAGTTTCTGATTTTTCTGATAATGAGCCATATTGGAGATTTTCTCTGGATGTTTCTACTTTTGATAATGGTAATAATGGGACGGATAACGTGGGAGAGACGATACCGATTAGCCAAATGACCATCGTAGAATTGAGGGCAAAGATTTTAGAAGTCCAAAATATAATAGCGCAACTTTTGATCGAGCTCCAAAATTTGAAAGGAGAAACAGTGGATTGCAGCAGAATCAATAATAATCTTTTTTTCGGCTTGGTAAATAATTCGGAGGTAAGATGTTTGCAGGAATTTTTAAAAAATCAAGGGATAGATATTTATCCTGAGGGGTTAATAACGGGCAATTTTTATTCTGCCACAAAACAAGCAGTTGTTCGTTTTCAGGAAAAATATGCGAATGAAATTTTATTTCCCCTTGGTTATCAGGGCGGAACGGGTTTCGTCGGGGCGAGTACCAGGGACAAAATTAATCAGTTATTGGCAAAATAATTTATAGCCGCAGGATGCTTCAGACAATCAAAAAATTTTTTTTTGAAAACGCCGGAATAAAACAAACAATAATCAAAAATACTTTCTGGCTAACATTAGCCGAAACAATCAGCCGATTTTTACGGCTGATTTTGATTATTTATGCAGCGCGCATCTTGGGAGCTAATGAATATGGGAAACTTACATTTGCACTTTCTTTTGTTTCATTTTTTGTAATCTTTTCCGATTTTGGAATATCACCCCTTATTACGAGGGAATTATCGCAAGACAAAGACAAAGAAAAAGAATTTTATTCTGTTGTTTTTCTGAAAATAATTTTAGGGATATTAGCATTTGTTCTGGCTGTAACAAGTTCGTTTTTCATAACTCAAAGTCGTGAAATCCAGATAATTATCTGGATTTCACGACTTTGAGTTATGAAAAACGAACTTGTTACAGCCAGAACAAATGCTTGTTCGCCGCGGTCGGGTTTATAATTATTTTTAAATTTCCCACGGTTATAAACGTAAGCTTCGGATATTTGATTGCAAGTTTGTTATCTTTGGTAGCGCTATTGATATTTTTCCATTTTAGGATTGTAAAAATAAAGCTCGCTTTTGATAAAAATGTTTGGAAAAGATTTTTGATTCTTTCTTGGCCATTAGCGCTTTCAGGGATTTTTAGCACTGTTTATAGCCAAATAGATTCAGTGATGATGGGTTATTGGGGTTATATAGTACAAACAGGATGGTATAATGCTGCTTATAGAGTTTTGAGTGCAGCGTTAATTCCTGGGGCGATGATAGCAACAAGTTTTATTCCGATTCTAAATATTGCTTATAAGGAATCAAAAGAAAAATTATCAAAAATATACAAAAATTTTATGGAGGCGATGTTTTTCTTGTCTGTGCCAATATTGATGGGCGGAATAGCGTTAGCTCCAAAAATTATAGGATGGATCTATGACGAAAGTTATCTACCTGCAAGTTTCGCTTTGCAGATTTTAATGGCAACAGCAATCGCCACATATCTGCTTTATCCTCTCGGCGCGATATTATTGGTTTTCAATTTTCAAAAAAATGCTTTTTGGATAACTGTGGCTGGAGGAGTTATTAATATTTTTCTTAATTTTTTGCTTATCCCAAAATTTGATTTATATGGCGCTGCTTTAGCAACCCTTATCACTTACATAATATTACTCGCTCTTATGTTCGCTTTTGTGGATAGATGTATCCATATTCGTTGGCTTGATTTTAAAGGATTAATTAATCTTGTGGGCATAGTTTTAGCAGGAGTTATTATGTATTTTGTCTTAAAATTACCAATTATTTATAATTTACATGTTGTTTTTTCCACTTTAATCGGTGGCGGGGTTTACTTATTAGGGTTTTTTATATATAAAGGATTATCAAGCGCAATATTCTTAAAACTCCAAAAATATGGAAAACAAAGTTAAAAAAGTGTTAGTTGTTGGCGGAGCCGGGTATATTGGCGGAGGAGTAACAACGGCTCTTGCTCGGAAAGAGATTCCCTTTGTTGTTTACGATAATCTTTTGTATGAGCATCAATATCTCAAGCCTGTTGATTTTATATACGGTGATGTTCGTGACACTGAAAAGCTTTCTAAATTACTACCCGAATTTAGTCATGTTATTTGGCTAGCAGCAATAGTTGGCGATGCTGCCTGCCAAGTCAAACCAGAACTGACAGTTTCAGTAAATCAGGATTCAACAAGATGGCTGGCAGATAATTACGATGGCCGAATTATTTTTCTTTCAACCTGTTCGGTCTATGGCCAGCACGATGGGATAGCTGATGAAAGTTCTCCAGTAAAGCCCCTATCTCTTTATGCTCAGACAAAATTAGCAGCGGAAAAGTTTTTACAAAACAAAAATTCCTTAATATTAAGATTAGGGACTGTTTTTGGTATATCCGACAATCACTCCCGCTTAAGAATGGATTTGGTTGTAAATTATATGACTGGCACAGCTCTTACGGAAAAGAAACTTACGGTTTACGGAGGCGAACAATGGAGACCTTTGGTTCATGTTAAAGATATAGCTCAGATTATTGTTGATAATTTAGATAAAGATCTTAATGGAATATATAATGTAGCCACTATTAATATTCAGATTAAAGATTTGGCAAAGATTATAAGCGGTTTGACTGGATGCGAAATAGAATGGACCAGCAGAGAGTTTGAAGACCCAAGAAATTACAGGGTTAGCACGGAAAAGGCGGAAAAAGACGGAATTTTGGAGCTTAGTGTGATTCACGATATTGAAACCGGTTCTAATGAGGTTGCCTCATTAATCAAATCAGGAAGAATGAAATTTGGACAAAGCGATATTTATTTTAACGAAAGACATATTGCTAATCTCTTCAAAAATGGCGAATTTAAATGAGCCAAAAATTATAAAAGGAAATATAGCAACTGATGAAAGAGGAAGCGTATCTTTTGTCAATAATTTTAATTTTAAAGGAGTCAAGCGTTTTTATATTGTTGAAAATAGTTCAAAAGATATTATCCGGGGTTTTCATGGCCACAAAGATGAAGAAAAATATGTATTTGTATTATCAGGCAAGGCACTGATTTGCGCAGTGGAGATGGATGACCCAATAAATCCGAGTAAAGATAAAAAAGTTTTTCAATTTGTTTTATCCGCCAAAGAGCCGGCAATTTTACATATACCAGGAGGATATGCCAATGGGGTCAGAGCAATGGAAGAAAATACAAAAGTAATATTTTTTTCCATTTTTAGTATGGAAGAAACAAAAAATGATGATTATCGTTTCCCTTATGATTATTGGGGAAAAGAGGTTTGGAATATATGAAAAAAGTTTTATTACTAGGCGCAAATGGAATGTTAGGGAGCGCTATTTATGATGTTTTAAAAGATAAATATAATTTGGTTCTGACTTTTAGGGACTTAAAAGAAAGAGAGCTTTTGGAAGCGAAATATGGAGGAACAGAAAAGCACCAGGCATTAGAATTTGACTTGCAATTCGTGTACCAGGATTATTTTAATAACAAGGGTGATCCTGGCGAATATTTTAATTCATTTTTAAAAGATATTGGCCAAGTGGATTTTGTTATTAATGCCATAGGAATTACAATTCCTTTTTCTCTTAAAGAGCCTGCTTTAACTTTTTTTATCAATTCTGCTTTCCCGTTTATTTTATCTAATATTTTTGAAAGCCGCTTAATCCACATCACAACTGATTGTGTTTTTAATGGAAGAGAGGGTGCTCCATATAACGAGAAATCCCCTAAAGCTCCTTATGATGTTTATGGTTTTTCAAAATCATTAGGCGAACCAACTGATTGTTTGACATTGAGAACATCTATTGTCGGTAGGGAACTGCAGGGGTTCACAGGTCTCTTAGAATGGTTTTTACATCAGCAAGGCAGAGAGTTGAAAGGATTTACAAATCATTTTTGGAACGGAATAACCACAAAAGAATTCGGAAAAATATGCGACAGGATTATGGAGAATAGAAAAGATTATCCTGAATCAGGTATTTTTCATATTTTTTCCAATGTTGTTTCCAAATATGATATGCTTTTGAAATTCAAAGAGAAATATAATATTGATTGCATAATTGAATCAGACGATGGTCCGAAATTGGATAGAACATTAAGCACTATTTATCCTCTTTGTTCGCAATTAAAAATTCCGTCTTTTGATGAGATGTTAAAAGAATCAAATTAAAAGAATATACTCGGTATGAAAAAATTTAAACTCATTACTTTATTAGGGATCAGGCCTGACTACATCAGGATGTTTAAATTAATTGAATTTTTAGATAAACATAAAGGTGGGATTGAACATATTTTAGTTCATTCAGGCCAGCACTATGACCCTGAGCTTTTCGGCAATTTTTTAAAAGAATTTGAAATCCGCGAACCAGATATTGATTTAGGAATTGGCTTGACATTAAAAGAGAGGGGAGTTTCCAATCATGCTTACCAGGTATCGCTTTTAAATGAGAGAGTTTTTGATTTAATAGAAAAACAACGGCCAGACGCGATTATGTATTTAGGAGATACCAATACGGTTCTTTCTTCTATAACCGTGGCCAGGTGCGGTGTGCCTGTAATACATCTTGAAGCAGGCGGCAGGAGTTTTGATTGGAGAATGCCAGAAGAGAAAAATAGGATAGTTATAGATGGCTTAGCTGATGCGATGTATTCATACCTTGAGAGGTACAAAGAGTTGTTATTAGCCAGAGGAATAGAAGGGTTTAGGGTAAAGGTTATTGGGAATATTATTGTGGACGCAATTGAGGGCTTTGCTCAACAAATCGATAAAAGCAATATACTAAATGAGTTGAAAATAAAAGAAAAGGAGTTTATAGTAGTCACTCTTCACAGGGAAGAAAATATCGTTGATAAGGAGATTTTACAGAATAAAATATCTGACATAGTTAAGTTCGGACAGGATAATAAATTGCCTGTTGTTTTTCCAGTTATGCCGAGAACAGAAGCGTCTCTTAAAAATTTTGGATTGGAATATCTTTTAGATAGCGACTTTGTTATTAAAACCAAACCCTTAGGATTTTTTGATTTTTCTAAACTTGAAAAAACCGCTCGTTTAATAGTGACAGATAGTGGAACAGTCCAAGAAGATGGTTTGCTTTTTGGCACGCCCTGCGTGGTTGCTCGGCGTTCAACCGAGAGGCCTGAAACAATATGGGCAGGAGCTACTATTTTAGAAGGGATAGAGGGTGAAAACACACTTTATAATAAAATAAAAGAAGGGTTTGAATTGAAAACTGACTGGGACAGAAATGTTTTGAATCCAGAAGGAGG
>JAPLYH010000040.1:0-25374 GCA_026395615.1 Candidatus Parcubacteria bacterium
CACCACCAATTTTCTCTTCTACTACAGAAATTTTTATCTCTGCGGAATATTTCCCAGCTTTAGCGATGATTTCCCCAACTTCTCCAATCCTCTGACCAACAACATATATATTAACGACTGCAACAGTTTCCCCCGTTTCGGACAATTTCATCATTTCAGGTTTTATTACAATTCTTTTATCCTCTATTTCAATCAATGGATTACTGCTTTCAATAGAGATAATAGCGCCTACGGGAATTAAATCAGGAGTTGCGACCTTCAGAGTAAGCGGCCACCTATGATTCAGGGGTATCTCCGTAGCAGCGAAAGTAAAATCCATACCATCCTTTGGATATTCTAAATGCCTACGAATTCCACTACCCCCACTTCCCTCGGCGTTCTTACTGCTCTCACCGCCTTCGTTATTACCAAATATTTCAGAAAAAATTTTGCTCATGAACTTATCTTTCCATTTATTCAAAACCTCATTATATCTGGAAGACAAATTTTTTGTTAATTCTTCTCTTTCCTTTTGTTCTTTATCGCTTATTTCTTGAGCATATTCGTCTACCTTTTCAGCTATCCATTTTATCAAAACCTGTGTAACATCATTCTCGACTAGTTTCGTCCTATCATTTTTCACGCAATCGTGTTGTGGATTTTCTAAAATCGGACACTCACACTCGCCATAGATAAACGCCGCCTGAGGAAAATTTGTAACACCTAATTCAAAAATTTGATATGAGGCAATTGTTCCAAGTTCGCCTATAATGTCGACACGATTTAAATCAGCCAACCTGCCACCTCGACTAAAAGCCTCTTCCGATGTTCTTAAAATTAATTTACCTTGACTAAATTTGGAGTTTGTCAATCTTACGACGGCTTCCCCTTCTCCTAGTGTCTCGGGGATAAAAATTACTTTTGGATTTTCAAACCCTGGCAAAGGATTAATTTCGTCTGCCTTAAGAAAATCCCAAAGATATTTATCATTATAAATAACGGATACATTTATTTTCCCTAAAATTTTTAATGATTGTGGATGGTTCCTAAATTTTTTGATTATTTTCTTAACATTAATTTTGTTCTTCATCCCTTCTGGAGAAATTCCTCTTACTACAGTAAAACCAAATTTACCCGCTAAAATATTTTCCCTGACATCTTTCGGAAAGATTATATTATTTATTTTTGCTAATGTTAATGCCCCCGATGGATTAATTCTTTTATTTTTATAACCTTGCGCAAATCCATATTTTTTGTTTTTACTAAAGCCAAAAATATTAACAAGGCCAGAATGGTAAGTAATGAAATAAGATTCTTTGAACATTTGTCTCATGTAAAATTTGCCTCCATTTCCATGCCCACCGTATACTTTTTTATTTAATCCTCTGTTTGCAGCATCTGGATCGCCCCATATTTTAAAAGCTTTTGTAATATCTGTTTCCGTCATTCCGACAAAATCTATACACTCAATAGATGTGTCGTTTGGCTTTCCATCTGTAAATCTAAAAATGACATGCTGATCTTTATCGCCGACATCGGCACGGATATATGCAGAAACTGAATTTTTTAATAATTCGGATAATCCTTTAGCATGGTCAAAATTGAATTCGTTCCCGAAGATATCAAGAATATGGTCATTAAAAGCATTTTTCTCTTCTAAAATTTTCAACGAAGAATTCTTAGTCATGTATTATTTGCCTAAATTATAATCAATAATATTTCTAAATTTATTAATCAAATATTCGTGATATTCCAAAATTTTTCTATATGATGGCTCTGTTCTAACGTAATTACTTATTTTTTCCATTGTTTCTTTTATGATCCCAAATCTGCCTAAAAAATCAGATTTTTCTGTCCTAGCTGTTATCCCCAAATAATTATAAAAATCTGTATCAAAAATACCTTCTCTCTCGCCACTTAAAAATAAAGCAAACCCTTCTAATTTTTTAATTCTATTGATTTCATTTATAATATATCTATCCAAATTGTCTTTTTCTATAATCTTAATCCCGTGTACGCTGTTAATCATTTTTTCCCCAAAATCTATACCTTTATCGGTCATTTTGAATATCATATTATTTACATATAAAAATCCTCTATCTCTAAGTGTATATAACGCTCTTTTTACGCTATCCCCTGAATCTGGATAGTTTTTGTGACCTTTCAAATGAAAATCGTTTGGAAATTTTTTGTATAAAGCTACCACTATATCTTCAAATTTAATATTTTCTTGTTTTAAATTAGAAATTTCTGAAATAACTAATATGATTTTTTCCTGTTTAGTTAAATTTATTTTTTCCATAATAAATTATTTTATAATTTAAATTCTTTATGCTCTGGGAAATTGAACTTTCCTTTTACTTCTCTTAATTTAATATCAATAACGGTAAAAATTTTTTTGATCTCTTCTTCATTGTAATGATAAGCACTTCTATTGGCACAGTTGCCAAGAACCTTAAGGCGTTTTAAAACTTCATTTGTTCTATAAACAGCCAATTTTTTAAACCTATTTCTTTTTTCCTCTTGGGAGGCCATATTTGTTAAAGCTATTTTTAATATTAAATGAATTTGTATAGCTATTATAAGGATAGCAAACCGGTATGTTTTTGTCAATACCCTTATTATATAGACAATGGCTTACTATGGATTTGACTATTCTATCCATACACTTTCGATCTATATTCCACGACTATGGATCTCATCTTCAAATATATCTCTTTGGCGTTCGTAGGTATTCTCGTTGCTCTTTCGGGCCCAAGATGTGTTTTTGTATATTCTAAACAAAAAGAGACCAAAGAAAGGCCTCTTTCTCAGTTCTAACTTGTGCGTTATGCGCGGGCGATGGGATTTGAACCCACGATCTCTGCCGTGACAGGGCAGCGCTTTAAACCAGACTGAGCTACGCCCGCATATCTTTCTTATGCCGGTGGTTGGGATCGAACCAACGACCTCGGCCTTATGAAGACCTCGCTCCACCACTGAGCTACACCGGCCGACTACATATGTATGTCGCGGGGACCCGAATTGCACGGGTGTCTGGGGCTTATGAGACCCCCGAGATACTACTTCTCTACCCCGCTGTAAAAAGGTATTGATTATAATAACCTAAAAGCAAAAAAAAATCAACCATCGCTGAAAATCAAAAATTAAAGATTTAAATATCTGTTTCCCCTATTTCTTTAAGCGCTTTTCCATAAACGCTAACCAATTCTTTTGCTCTTTCTTTGGTTAATACTGCCTTAGGGTTATTAAGCATTTTTTCTAAAACTTGTTCTGCTTCTATAATCTCATCAAAGTTGGAAACCGCTTCAGGAGAAAATTCTTTTCCATATTTCGCCAACATCTTAATAAAAATTTTATCGGCATCTATCAATGCCAATTTATAATTTAATCCCCCTTTTGTTTCCAATCTATCTAAAACTCTTTCCCAATCAGTTCTTTCAATTCTCCCTTGCCTCAAATCTTCTACTTCCAAAACATCATTCTGCTGCTTATTATCTTCTTTTACTTCGTTAATAAAACTAATTTCTTGTTTTTCTTGTTCCGCTTCTTTTTCTTCTTCGCCTGATTTTTTAATCTATCTTTTCTTTTCTCGCTTTGCCTCTGGACCATAATTCTCTCTCCAATGTTTATAATCTCTCCACTCGCTGAAATACAACTGTTCAAGATACGTTGTAATACATAAAAAATATATAATTGCTCCTAAAAGCAAAACCGAAAATAATATTGCCACGATTTTCAAAGGTAAAAGCGCCCTTTGCAAATCCGGGGATACGATAATATTAAAAATATCTTCAATGAATTTCATTTTCAAAAAAATTAGCTATCTTAAAAAGCAAATCCTCTTTAAAATGCGGAGCAAAAAACTGAATGCCAATAGATAATTTTCCTGACTTTCCAGCTGGAACGGATATGGCTGGCAAACCAGCGAGATTAGCTGGAACAGTTAACAAATCTGCCATATACATAGATAGCGGGTCGTTTGTTTTTTCTCCGAGCTTGAATGGTAGTGTTGGCAAAGTTGGAGCTAATATTATATCCACCTTTTCAAATGCCTTTTTGAAATCTTCGACGATTTTAGTTCTGACTTTTTGGGCACGCAAATAATAAGCATCGTAATAACCGGAAGATAAAACATAAGTTCCAAGCATTATTCTTCTCCTTACTTCGTTACCAAAATACTCTCCCCTACTATTCAAATATGTATCCAACAACTCGTCTCCTGATTTTGATTTTCCATACCTTATGCCGTCATATCTGGCTAAATTACTAGAAACTTCTGCGGGGGTAATAATATAGTAACACGGCACTCCATAATTAAGATGTGGTAATTTTACCGTCTCAATCTTAATACCTTTATCTGTTAATTTTTTAACCGATTCCTGTAAAACTTCTATTACTTCTTTCTGAATTCCTTTTCCAGAACATTCTTCGGGCAAACCAATCACTAGTTCGGTAACTTCTTTAGATTTAACTCCAAACTCCTCACCTATTTCGCAGCTAGTGGAATCCATTTTATCTCTCCCCTTTATTATATCAAATAAAATCTTGGAATCCTCAACGTTTTTTGATAAAGGACCTATTTGATCAAGAGATGAGGCCATTGCGATTAATCCGTATCTGGAAACCGCGCCATAAGTCGGTTTCATTCCCACTATGCCGCAAATAGAAGCTGGCTGACGAACAGAACCGGCAGTATCAGAACCTAGGGCGCCGACAGACATACCGGCAGCGACAGCGGCCGCAGACCCGGAAGAAGATCCTCCCGGCGCATAATCTAAGTCGCTTGGATTCTTGGTAACGCCATAGGCCGAATATTCTCCTGATGCGCCCATAGCAAACTCATCCATATTTGTCTTACCTATAATAATCGCTCCTGCTTGTTTGAGTTTTCTAATAACGGTTGCATCGTACGGGGCTATATAATTATCTAAAATTTTTGAACCGGCAGTGGCCCGTTGACCCTTAACTAAAATATTATCTTTAATGGCTATAGGAATTCCTGCTAAAGATGGTAATTCTTCGCCACCGGCAATTATTTTATCAACTGCTTTCGCTTGTTTTACCGCTTCTTTATCTAGAACAGTAATAAAGGCATTGATGGTTTTATCTTTTTGCGCAATATTATCCAAAAAACCATCAATAATTTCCTTACAAGAAAATTCTTTGTCAGTTAATCCCTGTACAATTTTTTTAATGGTCAGGGAATATAAATCCATAATTAAAAAACTGGTTTTACTTTTATAAATCTGCCCTTTTTGTGTGGAGCTAAATTGATAAGGTCGTCTGCTAATTCATCATCTGATTCTTTTACCTCATCAATCCGAGTAATATTTTTTAAATCAATAGAGTGGCTTGTTGGAGATACCCCATCAATATTAATTTCTTTTAATTTATCGACATAATCCAAAATAGCTGAAAGATCTTTTTGGAATTTCTCCAACTCTTTTTCCGTAAAACTCATTCTTGCCAATTCTGCTATATGTTTGACTTGTTCTATATCAATCATAATAAAATTACACTTGCTCTCCTGGTTGCCGAGGTGGCTCAAATTCTTCCTTTTCTGATAACACATCTTCCAATTGATCAATATTTTCGAGCACCATTCCCGCTCCTCTGACAACGGCAGTTAAAGGATCTTCTATAATTTTGGTCGGTATCTTTGTTTCTTTCGCAATCAATTCGTCTAATCCTTTAAGCATTGAGCCTCCTCCTGCTAAAAAAATTCCTCTTGCCATCACGTCTGCGACTAACTCTGGAGGAGTGGCCTCTATAGTATCTTTTATAGCGCTTACAATTTGTTTAACCGATTTTTGTAAAGCTATCCTGATACTATCTTCATTTACTATAACTTCTTCCGGTAAACCGGTAATCAAATTTCTTCCCCTTATTGGCATCTCTTCTTTTCCATCCTTACCCGTTTTATTTCCTTTACTAGAGTAAGCAGAACCGATTTTAATCTTCACTTTTTCTGCGGTTCGAGAACCAATTAAAAGTCGATATTCTTCCTGGCTAAAATCAATAATATCTTGGTCAAGTTTATCTCCCGCGATTTTTAGACTTTGAGCGAGAACTATCCCTCCCAAAGAGATGACCGCAATATCTGTAGTTCCTCCCCCAATATCAACAATAAAATTTCCTCCTGGTTCTTGAATTGGCAAACGAGCGCCAATGGCTGCTGCAACTGGTTGCTCTATTAAATAAACTTTTCTTGCTCCGGCGTTTTTAGCAGCATCGCGAACTGATTTTTTCTCAACTTCAGTCAACCCGCAAGGGATACCAATAATAACTCTTGGTCTTGGGAAAACAACCCTATTTTTATAAGAGCCTTCGATAAAATATTTCAACATCTGCTCTGCTATTTCAAAATCGGAAATAACGCCTTTTACTAACGGTCGACTTGCGACTATATGGGCAGGCGTCCTGCCAACCATTCTTTTTGCTTCCTGACCAATTGCTAAAACCTGTCCGGTTTTTTGATTAATAGCAACAACCGAAGGTTCGGTCAGCACAATTCCTTCCCCCTTAACATAAGCCAGGGTTGTGGCTGTGCCTAAATCAATAGCAATATCTTTTCTTAAATTAGAAAAAGGATTAAACATAGTAAAAATTAAATCTTCAAATCCTTAATTTTAACAAGATTAGCTTGTTTTTTGCTTCTTTCTTTAACCTCAACGCTATCTTTGTCTAATGTCTTTTCGCTTATAACAATTCTCAAAGGAATACCAATCAAATCTGATTCAATCAATTTCTGGCCAGGCCCGATATCAACTCTGTCATCGTATAATACTTCAACACCGGATTTTTGTAAATGGTTATAAATTCTTTCTGATTCTGTCTTTATTTTCTTGTTTTTCAAATCTATCGGGACTAAATGGATTGAAAAAGGAGCAACCTCATCGGGCCAAATAATCCCTGCCTCATCATGGTTCGCCTCTACTATTGTTGCTAATAAACGACCCACTCCAATTCCATAAGAAGCCATAATAACCAATTTTTTCTTGCCGTCTTTGTCTATGAAGGACAATCCAAACGGCTCTGAATATTTCGTTCCCAAAGGAAAAATATTTCCAACCTCAATTCCCCTTGATTGTTTAAGAATTGCTTTACATTTTGGACATTTGTCCCCTTCTTTGTTTTTAGCGATTTCTTTATTTTGGGCAAAATCGCACTTTGGACAATAAATAACCGTGTCCTCTCCTATGGGAGTAAGCGCCTGGAACTCATGAGTAAAAGAATTTGTGAATCCTTCTCCTGAGGCCTCAACTATTTTTACCGCTAAACCGCATCTCTTAAAAATTTTTAAATAACTTTTCGCTACTTTAAGATAATAACTTTGAAACTCTTTTTCATCAGAGTGAAAACTATATAAATCTTTCATTGCAAATTCCCTTGTCCTTAAAAGTCCTCCCGTAAACCTTATTTCATTTCTAAACTTAGTTTGAATCTGAAATAAAGAAAATGGCAAATCTTTATAAGAAGATATTCTATCTTTAGCAACCTTGGCCATTATCTCTTCGTGAGTAGAACCAAGAGCAAATTCTTTGCCGTGACTATCTTTTAGTTTAAAAAGTGGGGGCGACATTTTATCCCATCTGCCCGTTTGCTGCCAAACCGCCTTAGGGTGCATCATCGGCAGAAAAACTTCCTGACCATCAACTGCAAGCATTTCTTCCCTGATTACCTGGGCTATTTTCTGATGAACTCTCCACCCTAATGGCAAAAAACTATAAAGACCAGAACCAAGTTGATCTATGAAATCACCCCTATATAAAAATTTATGAGAAATTGCCTCTATATCATTAGGAACCTCCTTTTTACTGCGATAAAAAAGTTTTGATTGAAGCATATTATTTGAATAATATATCTTTAAATTGTATTACATCTTTGACAGTTACTACTAAAAATAAAGCAAGAAGAAAAAACATTCCGAAAGAATTAACAGCTCTCTCTATCTTGACTGGCGCCCTTTTTCTAAAAATCGCCTCATATATTACAAATACTAATCTCCCCCCATCGCCTGCTGGAATCGGCAATATATTTACAACCGCTAAGCCGAGAGAAATTACTGCAATAAAATAAAATAGCTGCCAAGTCCCACTCGCCATACTTAATTTTGTAAATGCCAAAATTCCTACTGGACCAGAAAAAGAAGTAGAAAGTGGCTTAATATCCCGTTCAACAATTGATGTTTTTATTAAATGTCCAAGAGCGCTAAAAGTAAAATGCCCAAGATTCAACGCATGTAAAACTCCTGAAAATACTTTTTCTGGCGCGCTTTTATATTAAAGACGAATCACATCTCCCAAAATCACTCCCATAGATCCACTGTTCTCTGGGGGATTTTCTCTTGGAACAACACTAACTGTTCTTTCTATTGGATTATGGGCATTTATTAAGCGGAGCACAATTTCTTGTCCTTTATTTTTATTAACAAAATCAATAAACTCATCCGAAGTTGAAAATTCTTGGCCATTCCCGGATATAACGACATCAAACTCTTTTATGCCTGCATTTTGAGCAGGAGAATCGTTTAGAACCCCCGAGATCATTGGATAATTATTTTGTTCCCCAAAAGGAAAATGATAGTCAAAAAATTGGCCTTGAAATGTCTGGAAGCCCTGCATTCCCAATAAAAAATAAAACAAGATAACGGCAACTAAAAAATTCACCGCGATTCCTGCCAATAATATACTCGCCTTGATTCTCGGTGGCTTAGCGCAAAAACTATCAGAATCACCAGCTGATTCCTGTTCAGAATTTTCCCCATATATTCTTACAAATCCGCCAACCGGAATCCAGTTAATAGAATAAATTACGCCTTTTATTTTTTTACCCCAAATTCTCGGAGGATATCCTATTCCGAATTCTTCAACTCTTACTCCCGATTTTTTCGCAACTAAAAAATGCCCAAACTCGTGAGTAAGAATCACAAAACTAAAAATAAGTAGAAAAACAATTAGTACCAATATCATAAATTATTCTTGAATTTCTTTTTCTTTACGTTCTTTTAATTCTTCTATTTTCTTATGGTATTCGTCAATGACTTTTTGGAGCTCGTCTTTAGCCCTGAATTTATCATCTTCAGAAATCAATTTTTGATTAAATTTATCCTGAACTTCTTTCCAGGTTTCATCTCTCCATCTTCTTAATGTTTGATACGACTCTTCGGCCTTCTGAGATATCTGCTTAATAAGTTTATCTCGGAATTCTCCTGTAAGGGGTGGCAAATTAATCCTTATTGAGTGGCCGTCAGCTATCGGCGACGTTCCTAAATCAGATTGCATCAGTGCTTTTTCAATAGCTCCCACGTACTCATTAGTCCAGGGTTGTATCAAAATCTGTCTCGGCTCAGGACAAGAAATACTTGCCAATTGTTTCAGTGGAAGTTTAGACCCGAAACAATCAACCACAATATCTTCAACTAATACCGGACTTGCGCTTCCGGAACGGACTTGTTGCATTTCTTTCTTAAAAAAATCCACCACTTTATCAAGCTCCTTTTTCAGATTTTCAATAATTTGTTTGTACATAGGACTAAATATTATTAATTGTTAATTTATCATCATATTTTCATAAATAAAACCTCAAGAGCTAACCTAGGATTCGCATTAGTAGTTTTTATAACAAATCTCATTTTCTCTATTGTCTCAATGACATTCCTTATTTTATTTTTAGACCAGCCGATCGCTGGAAGAACAAAATTATTTTTATCTTTTCCCAAACTCTCTAATAAAAGCTCTCTAAAATAACCTATCCAAACATCCATTGAATTATACATAGCTTCGGTATCTTTAGCCAAGAGCTCGGCATATTTGAAACGGGTAATCAAAGGCGCTTTGGAGAGTTTCAAAAAATCCGTTATCCGTTCTTTTTGTAATTCTGCTAATTCCGGATTTTTGTAATATTCAATAGCTAATCCCGGTCTTCCAAATGATAACCAAGAAATCTCTTTCGCCAATTCTTTTGGTATATTATTTTCCTTAAGAGATTCTTCCATATGTTCCGTTCTCATCAAATCAAAACGAACTAATTGGCATCTGGAAACAATCGTGGATAAAAGCTGATCTGCTTGTTCCGCAATTATAATTATAACCGTTTTCCCCTTAGGCTCTTCTAATATTTTTAAAAGTGATCCTTGGGCATCATATGTCATTGTATCCGCTCCATCTATAATTGCTGCTTTATAACCCGAGTCAGACGAAGAAAGAGAAAGTCCTGATTTTAATTTACTTATTTGATTTATACGAACAGCTAAATTACTTCCTTTGTCATCTTTGTTATTTTCTGTCGGTTCTGGTTTTATAAGAAATAAATTTGGATAAGTTTCTTTTTCAAAATTCTTGCAACTGGCACATTCCCCGCAGGGTTTAACTTTAGAATTATGACAATTCAATAATTTGATAAATTCCAACGCGACTGTTTTTTTCCCGATATTTAATGGTCCGTAAAATAAATAAGCATGAGCCACCCTATCGTTTCCAATACTCCTTTTCAAATATTCCCATTGTTTTTTATGGCCAATAAACATATCATTTGGCTATCTTTTGGTCATTATGCTTCTCTTATAAACATCTAAATTCTCCAGAACCGCTCCCGTGCCCTTAGCTACACAGAAGAGGGCCTCATCTGCGAGAAAGCAAGGAACTCCTGTCGCTTTTGCTATTAGCTGGTCAAGATTTCTTAAAAGACCTCCGCCGCCGGAAAGAACCATTCCTTTATCCATAATATCTGATGCTAATTCAGGCGGAGTATCGCGCAAAACCAATTTAATCGCTAATATAATTTCCTCTAAAACATCCTGAATTGCCTCACTCACTTCATTTGAGGAAACCTTAATACTTCTGGGCAATCCTGAAATTAAATCCCTGCCCCTTATTTCAATAAATCTTTCTTTTTCCTCGGGAATAGCTGTTCCTATTTTTATTTTTACCTCTTCTGCTGTTTGTTCCCCTACTGCCAAATTATGTTTCTTTTTTATATACTCACTCACCGCAACATTCATTTTATCCCCTGCCATCCTAATGGAATTAAATGTAACAATTCCACCCAAAGATATCACTGCCACTTCCGTCGTTCCTCCCCCGATATCAACAATCATATGACCAGAACAATTATGAATCGGAATACCTGCTCCAATGGCTGCTAGTATTGGCTCTTTTGCTATATAAGCATTTTTAGCTCCAGCCAAAATCGCTGCTTCTATGACAGCTCTCTTTTCTGTTGAAGTTATTCCTGCTGGCACGGAAATTATTAAATCTGGTTTTATAAATTGATATTTTGGTTTAACTTTTGTGATGAAATATTTCAGCATTGCTTCGGTTATCCGAAAATCAGCAATTACTCCGTCTTTAAGCGGCCTAAAAACAATAATACTATCCGGGGTCCTGCCAGTCATTTCTTTTGCCGCCTGTCCAACTGCTAAAATTTTGTTTTCTCCGACATCAACCGCGACTACTGACGGCTCATTTAAAACCACGCCCTTTTTAGGTATAAAAACAAGAGAATTACAGGTTCCGAGATCTATACCGATTTTTGTTATAAACATAACCGCCGAATTTTTAATTCTTAATTTATAAATTTAATCGCTCTTTACTCTTCTAATATCTACTCCTAATTTTTGCAATCTTTCCTCAATCCTTTCATATCCCCTATCTATCTGATAAATATTATTTATAACTGTTTCTCCTTTTGCAATCAATGCCCCGACTATTAAAGAAGCCCCTCCTCTCAAGTCCGGAGATTCAACTGTCACTCCGCGAAGAACTGTAGGCCCATTAATGATTGCCCGATGAGGGTCTGCAAATATTATCTGCGCTCCCATTTTATTCAATTCATTTAAATATCTGAGTCGGCCATCATAAAGAGGGTCGTGCAGCAATGTCGTTCCCTCTGTTTGGGTTGCAAGAACACCAAATAAGGGCAAAAGATCGGTTGGTATGCCGGGATAAGGCATTGCTTGAATTTTTTCCATTTTAAAATTCGCCCATGGTTTTATTCTTACTTTATTCTTGCCAATAATTTCTATCGGTAAACCAAAGTCTCTTAATCGCTTTAACGGAAATTCCAAATATGAAATCTCCACATTTTTAACAATAATATCGCTCCTAGTGGCTGCAGCCATTAAGATAAAAGTCCCTGCTTCTATCGGATCATTTAAAATTTTGTGTTTTGCCCCTGAAAGAACCTTCTTACCAATAACCGAAAAATTATGAGATCCAAACATCTTTATCTTGGCTCCCATCTTATTTAAAAATTTAGCTAACTCTTGCGTACTATAATCGCAATCTGCCGCCTTAATGATTGTCTTCTTTGGCAGAGCGCTGGCAAATAAAAGAGCGTTTTCCGTTGCCGTAACACTAAATTCGTTTAAAATAATTTCATCTGCTGGCTTATTCTTAAACTCAAAGCTGAAATATTCTGCCTTTTCTGTAACCTCTTCCCCAATATCTACTCCCAACTGAGATAAAACATCTAGGTGAGTTGAAATCGGCCTAGCCCCTATGACGCATCCTCCTGGTTGAGCAAATTTGACTTTGCCACACCTGGCCAATAATGGCCCCAGGAGCAAAACAGAACCCCTTAATTTGGAAATAAGTTTTTGGTCAATCTTTTTTGCATCCAATCGAGATTTTTGCCTAATTCGCAAAGTTCTTTTTTTGACCCACTCGACTTCCTTGCCTAAACTTTTCAATATCTCTATTAACAAAAAAACATCCTCAATCAAGGGAATATTGCCTATAACACATTCTTTTTCAGTAAGCAATGTGGCGGCCAAAATAGGAAAACAGGCGTTTTTAGCGCCCCTTGCTTCTATCGTCCCCTTTAGGTGCTTGCCTCCATTGATTATAAATTGCTCTGCCATGGTCTTTTTTTTATCCTACCCTGAAATTAAAAAATTAGCAAGTTGGTCAAAATGTGATAAAATAGACCTATTAAAGGTTTAAACCATAAAATGACTAGCCGATTTAAGAGAAATTTATTTTTTCTGATTTGCGCGCTTTTTCTTATTATCACGCCAATTATCGTCATGTCCGCTTCGGGATATCGTTTTGATTTTGCCAATGGAAAAATTGTTCAGATAGGCGGGTTATTCTTTAAAACATCCCCTCCCGGAGTCACAGTATATATTGATGATAAGCCGTATAAAAAAACTAATTTCTTTTTTGATACTGTTTTAATAAATAATCTTTTACCGAGAAATTACCATATTGCTATCCAAAAAACCGATTTTTATCCTTGGGAAAAAAATCTTTCAGTGGAACAGCGAATGGTAACAGAATCAAAAAATATTGTTTTATTCCCTAAATACTCCATTTTTAATCTCTTACAAAAAAATATTATCAATTTCTTTCCCTCCCCTGATGAGAAAAAAGCGATTTTAGAAATATCTGAAAATAATGCTTGGTCATTTTTCTCTTTTGATTTTCAAACTCAAAAACAAGAAAAAATATTAAATGAAAATAACTTACAGATTCTTAAATCTAACAGCGCTACCTCAACTATAAAAAATATTGCCAATACAAAACCTTCAAATATTATATGGTCCAGCGACTCTAAAAAAATTCTCATTGAGCTCACGGGCAAAGGAGAAAAAAGTTATTTAATTACTGAGCCAGCGCTAGATAAGGACCTTTTCGTCATTGACTGGGACAAAAAGATTAAAAATATTGGTTTTAATCCCAATAATTCTAACGAGGTTCTATTTATTTCCTACCCTTTAGCAACATCAACAAAAAGCAATACAAGTTCCGTATCAACTGCCTCCACTTCCACTATATTTATTATAAGGGGAAATGGAGAAGAAATCCCCTTTGATTTCTCCAATCCGTTTCTAAAACAAAATATTTTAAGATATGCGATTGTTGAAAATAACATTCTTTGGTTGGGTGAATCCGGATTTCTTTATAAGGGAACTATTGATGGAAATAAAATATCATTAATAGAAATAATGAATGTCGTGCCATTGAGCATAAAACCCTCAGCAACATACCAGATAATTGCCAAGAATATTTCAAATATTTTCATAAAAGAAGATGAAGGACTTTTTTATCTTAATACTAATACGCACTCATTAGATAAAATTTTTGACCTGGCAAAAGAAATTGTCTTTTCAAAGGATGCGAAAAAAATCGCTGTTAATTCCGGAAATCAAATATGGTTATACTATTTTGAAGAGGAAAAAAGTCAGCCTCAAAGGAAGGCGGGTGATAAAATTCTTTTATTCAGCTCCTCAGGAGAAATTAAAAACCTTCATTGGTTAAATAATTATTATTTGATTTTTAGAGTTAATGAATCAATTAAAATAACAGAGATTGATGATCGCTACAAACCGAATTCAATAGAACTAACAACCTTTCCAAATCCAACAATTTTCTGGTTGTCAAATAAACTGTTTGTTTTAAGCAATAATAACCTCTTTTTAAGCGAGGACATTTTAAAATAAATAATCATAATATCGGTACATTAATACAAAACCCGTTCTAAGCTTGAAGAACGGGTTTTGTTATTATTAAAAAGAAAGAGCCCCAGGCAACGATTGTCACCAAGGGCGGAGAGGAAGGGGGGCCGGATGAGACGGCACTCTTGAAGCGGATCCACGCGCACGATCCCAGATCAAGCGAGACTTCTCCTCGAAAGCGCGCAGACAACCGCAACCGCTACAAACGGACTTCCCCCTCCCTCTTCCTAGGGCAAGTACCACTGGTCCTACGCACAAGCGACCTCCCATGGCAACTCGCACCTTATTATCAGAGTTCCGGAATAAAATTATATTGAATATAATTCTATTCTGGAACCCCAATAAGATAATATAAATCTTATACTAAAACTAAACCTTGTCAAGGTTTTACCTCTTTGACCACTGCGGACCGCGTCTAGCTCTTTTTAGACCAAACTTCTTTCTTTCTCTCATTCTTGAATCACGGGTCAAAAATCCTGCTTTTTTAAGACGTTTTCTGAAATCAGGGTTAAATTTAATAAGAGCCCGAGATATTCCGTGTCTTATTGCTTCTGCTTGAGCATTTCTCCCACCCCCGGAAGCTTTTGCTGAAACACTGAATTTATCAAGACAATTCATCATTTCAAGAGCTGACAACATAGTTCTCTGAAATTCAGGATTCGGAAGATATATTTTAGAATCCTTATTGTTAATTAAAAATTCTATCTTATCTTTTACGGGAAATAGGCGAACCCGAGCTATCGCCGTTTTTCTTCTGCCCACTGCTTCAATATATTTTTCCCCGACATTTTTTTTCTTAGCAGGTAATTCTAAAATCGCTGCTTTTACTTCTTTTTTGGGCGCTCTTTTTTTAACAGGGTTTTTCGGCAGAATTATTTTTTTTGTTATCTTTTTTGTAACAGGTTCTGATTTCTTTGGCATAATTTTAATTCAACATTAGGACATCTCTACTTTTAATCGTTTTATTTGTTTTGCTCTTAATTTATTCTTCGGTAACATTCCTAAAACAGCTTTTCTCATTACCTCGGCTGGGTCTTCTTTATATACTCTGGACAAAGGAATTTCCTTCAATCCGCTAGGGTATCCGGAATATCTGTAATAAATCTTTTTTTCTAATTTTTTACCGGTTATTTTTACCTTCCCAAAATTAGTAATTACGACAAAATCACCAATATCTTTATTTGGAGCAAAATCCTCTTTGTGCTTTCCTCTTAATAGCGCAACCACCTGTGTTGCCAACCTTCCTAATGGTTTATCTGTTGCGTCAATTGTATGTGTTTGTCGTTCCATAATTTAAAAATTCAATTTATTTTTTGATTTTTGATTGTGGTTTTGAACTTTGAGTTCTCACAAGCATTTCTATTATCGCCATTCTAGAGCCATCGCTTGTTCTTGGATCTGTTTTGATAATCCTTGTATATCCTCCATGTTGGTTTTTGTAAAGAGGCGCGATTTCATCCATCAATTTTTTAACCACTCTGGGAGCAAAAAACTTCGCCAATTCCCGCCTGGCTGCCAATGTCCCCTTTTTCGCCATAGTTATTTTCTTCTCAATAAAAGAAGATAATTCTTTCGCTTTTGCTTCGGTTGTTTTAATCCTCTCTTTTAAAACTAAAGAAGAAGCCAATGTCTTTAATAAAGCTTTTCTTTGTCCTGCCTCTCTATGAAGTTTTCTACCCTTTGCTCTTTTTTGCATATCTATTGTTTCATTTCTATGCCTAATTTTTTGAATACTTTTTTAATTTCCTGCAACCCTTTCGGACCCAATCCTTCTATATCCAAGATATCTTCTTCTTTCTTTCTCGCTAATCCAGAAATACTTTTAATATGAGCATTATTCAAAGCATTAATAGTCCTAACAGATAATTTCAATTCTTCAAAACTCTTGGTTTCCACATCATCTTTACTTTTACTTTCTTCTGTTTTAACTTTTGTTTTCTTGACTATTGGTTTTTGCTTTTCTTTTATAAAATTATCTTTTTCATTAAAAATTAAAGTGAAATGATTTATTAAAATTTCCGTTGCTTTCATTAGCGCTTCCTCTGGAGTTATTGAACCATCGGTCTCCACTTCTAAACTTAAGCGATCAAAATCAGTCCTATCTCCAACCCTCATATTGTCTACCTTATAACTGACTTTTTGGATAGGAGTATAAATAGCGTCTAAACTTATCTGTCCTATTTCTAGTTTTTCTTTGTCTCTAATTTCCCTTGGTTCATAACCAATTCCTTTTTGAACCAAAATTTCCATTTCCAAAACTGCCTTCTTATCAGTCAGTGTTGCTATATGTAAATTTTTATTGACTAATTCCAATTGGGAAGGCAATTTTAACTCCCCTGCAAGAACCTCTTTTTCTCCCTGTAATTTCAGTGTGGCCTGTTGCGGTTCATCAGAAAAAAGTTTAAATCGAAGCTTTTTCAAATTTAGACAAATAGTAATAACGTCTTCTAAAACCCCGGGCAATGTTGCAAATTCGTGCTGAGCGCCCTTAATCCTTACCTGTGTTACCGCAGCCCCTTCTAAAGAAGACAATAAAACTCTGCGCAAAGCATTACCCACGGTAATACCATATCCGGGGTATAATCCTTCAATAATAAACACAGCGCGATTATTATCTTTTTCAGCTATTATTGGGACCTTAGGTAATGAAATCATATTTCTTCGCCCTCGCTCCCCCGCCTTCGGCGAAGTTCGTTTGGGCAATGATGGACTTAATAAAGAGATTAAATTATCTTGAATAAAACTCAAAAATTGAAGATATCTCTGCTGGAGGGGCGACTTCTTCTAAATTAGGAACCCCAACGAATTCGCCCTCTATTTTTTCTTTATCTAATTTAAGCCAACTCGGGACTTGATATTTTTTAAGATTTACCGCTATTTTTTCAAACACCGGTTTCTTTAATGAATTAGGTCTGATACTTACTTTATCACCCTTTTTTAAAGAAAAACTTGGAATATCAACCGTCTTTCCGTTCACTAAAAAATGGCCATGAGAAACTAATTGTCTCGCCTGAACTCGGTTTGCAGTAATACCTAAGCGGAAAACCGTGTTATCCAGTCGGCTCTCTAATTCTTTTACCAAAAGCTCCGCAGGATTTTTGGCTGTTTTCGCTCGATGAGCTTTCCCCAACACATCTTTTACATATTTACTGAATTGTCTTTCTCTAAGCCCATACCATTCTTTTAATTTTTGCTTTTCTTTCAATTCTTTTCCGTATTCAGATAGTGCCCTGCCTCTTCCTTTCCCGATATTGCCTGGGGGGTAAGCTTTTTTTATCATTGGACACTTAGTCGAAGAACACTTCTCTCCTTTGAGAAATAATTTTCTTCCTGTTCTGCGACAAATTCTACATTTTGCGTCTTGCATAAAATATCTTTTAATATCTTTTACTATTAAACTTTTCTCGGTTTAGGAGGCCGACATCCATTATGAGGAATAGGAGTTTTGTCCTCTATAGAAACAATATTCGCTCCATGTGTGGCTAAAGCGCGCACAGCCGATTCCCGACCGCTTCCTATGCCCTTAACTTTTACATGAATCTTATCTAATTTAAACTTTTGGATATTCTGCGCCATTAATTCTGCTACCCTATTAGCAGCATAAGGAGTCCCTTTCTTTGTCCCCTTAAAACCAATCTTACCTGAACTAATCAATTGTATTATTATAAGATGAAGAAATATACAGAAACCCGTTTTGAATACCAGCCCTACTTGCTTCTGGCGCAGCTGCGCCTTTCTGTATTTTGGTTTCTATATCATCTCGCTCCTTAATAAGTTCTTCTGTACTTTTTTTAATAACTTTTTTCTTCCCCATATTTTTTCTCTGACTAAATCGAGCTTTTATTTACTAATTATTTCTTTTATTTCAAGATTATATATTTATAAATTAGCGAATCAAGGTTCTGCCGAAGGCAGGTTCTTACTTAGGCGCTGGCGCTGCTTTTCTGCCAGAACCAACTGTTTTTCTAACATTACCCCTTACTGTTCTTGAATTTACTCTTGTTGTTTGCCCTCTTACCGGCAAATTTTTCTTATGCCTATGTCCTCTCCAGGAATTAATGTCTTTCAATCGTTTAATCGCCATCATTTGTATTTTTCTCGAATCTCCTTCCACTTTATAACCTGCGCTAATAACATCCTGAATAAGACGAATTTCATCATTATCTAATTCTTCTACCCTTTTATCGAAACTTATATTTAACCCTTTTAAAATCTTTTTACTTGAAGAATTGCCTATTCCATAGACATAGGTTAACGCTGTTTCTATTCTTTTTTTAGGAGGTAGGTTTACCCCAGATATTCTAGCCATAATTAATCATTAAAAATTAAAAATTACTTTCCTTGCCTTTGTTTATGTTTCGGATTTTGACAAATAACATAAATTCGTCCTTTTCTACGAACGATCTTACATTTATTACAAATTTTTTTTACTGAAGGTCTAACTTTCATACAATATTATTAAAATAGTTTTCCATAAATTAAATACCAGCGTCACATTTCAACGCAAATGAAAATTGACTCTATTTGTTCTATTTCTTTCTATAGACTATTCTTCCTCTATCGTCATCCAATGAAGCAAGTTCAACCACTACACTATCCCCTGGTAAGATTTTAATCCTATTGATTCTTAATCTACCAGCTAAATGTGCGAGAACTTCTTTCCCGTTATCAAGCCTTACTTTAAAGTTAGTGCTTGGCAGCGCTTCTTCTATTATACCGTCTATTCTATGTATTTGTCTTTTTTCACTCATTTCAAAATAGTGATAAATAGCATAACATTATTTAAAAAATAGGTCAATAGATTTACTCCAAAATTATTGATATCTCTATCTGCTTCGGATTTAACGAGGCCTTCCGTGCCCAAAATGGCTCAAAAATTACTCTTGGTTCTTTCGCTAAATCCGGGCAAATTCCTGCCGAATATCGGACTATTTCTTTTTTATCACGCCCCTTAACTATTTCCTTTAATGATTCCTCATCAATAATAGAATGTATTTTGGCTGATACTCTTAATCTTGTCTTCAATTCTGCTAATGCTCCCCCAGATTCTGAAGGAAAAACCGCCTCAAGCGATTCATTAATAAATTCTTTATTGCTGGGTATATTCGCTGTCATATAGGCCTTCCCAAATACTGTCAAATTCTCTGTTTTCGCCATAAGCGCTTTAGCTTTCACTTTAATCTGATAAACAAATTTTTCCATCTCTTGTCCTTCCTGGGCGTTTAATAAATTGCTCCCAATAAGCTCCAATTCGATACTATCGCCTATAATTCTATATTGCTTCCCTGCTTCGGTTTGTAATGCAGATTCAATTTCTTGGCGAGCGATTGCTAAAAGCTCCTTTTGAGCATTTTCCGTTGATTCTTTGGTAATTTTAAAAATCGTTTCTTTCCTCCCTCCTTCCATTTTAGAAAATGATTTTCCATATATATCATAATATAATTGAGGAGGAGAAAAATTTCTTAACCCCGGTAATGAAAAAACACAAGGTTCAATATTGTATTCTGCTCCTGTCCCGCTAGCAATAACCGGGACATCCACATAACCTCCGGCAGGTGTCGCTATCTTTGATACTGCCTGGAATTGTTGAGTCGGTTCGCTTGAAGATAGAAACCGGGTATTCTCAACCAAACTTACATTTCGGGTGCTTTTATTATAAACACGGATAACACCCTTTGCTTTTTCTTCAACCAGCACTTGTTCTGCAGGGAATTCTTTTTTAAAATCTTTTTCTATATTTATTGTTTCTACGGGAATAAATGCTTGAGACAAGTCAGGGGGCAATATAAACTCATTTGTGGAAGTAGCTAAATTAATCTGAACATCTAAAGAAAAAGGTTCCGAAACGGGAACGAGTTCTATTAGTATTTTTTTGGCACTGGAAAAAAACCAAAAAACAAAAATAATAATTGCTAATAAAACCGGTACTATAATAATTTGTTTTTTAAAAGAAAATTTCTTTTTCTGATAATCCTTTTCCTTTTTTGAAACCTGTAAAAAATCTTTTTTGATGATTCCTTGTCTCTGCACTTTTTGTCCCCCTTCCTCTATTTTAATCTCAATAGAATCATTCGCTTTTAGCGCTGACTCTGGCTCTATTTTTGTTTCTAATATTGTTTCTTTAATAGGAATAATTTTCCCAATACTAAATTCCTTGGGGCGATTTTGAGGCGGAATAATATCGTAAATTTTCTTCTTCATTATAAACTCAATTTGGCCTTAATTCTTCTTATTCCAGAGCCGACTGACTCTTGTTTCATTATTTTAAAATTATCCAAATCTCCTGTTTGGGTTACATGCGGACCAGCGCAAATTTCTTTTGAAAATTCCCCAATAGAATAAACGGTTACAATATCAGGATATTTTTCTTTAAAAAATGCTGTCGCTCCGCTATTAAGCGCTTCCTTAAGAGGTAATTCATTTTTGATAATCATTACATTCTCTCGAATTTTCTGATTAACCAAATCTTCTACTTGCCTGATTTCTTGTTCGCTCAATTTTCTATTGAAAGAAAAATCAAATCTCAATCGTTCTGGAGTTATATCAGAACCCATCTGTTTTATTTCATCTCCCAATATTTTTCTTAAAGATGCGTGCAATAAATGCGTTGCAGTATGGAGTTTAATTGCTTCCAGAGAAGCTCCTTTCCCCACTCCGCCGAATTTCTTTTCTGCTCCAGCTCTTGATATCTCTTGGTGTTCTTTCTGGAGTTTATAAAAATCATTAATATTCTTTATTTCTTTATTATCACGCCTTGCCCACTCTTGAGTAATCTCTAAAGGAATACTATGCGCTGAATAAAGCTCAAACGCATACGCTCCGGTTAAACCTGACTCTTTTATTTTATCATATATTTTTCTGCCTGCCTCTTTCGCTTTATCAAACTTTTCTGCTTCTTGCCTTATAATACTAATCGTATCTTCCCCGTTTTGTTTTAATTCCGGATAAATACCATTATAATTTTCTATAACTACTTTGACCAATTCATAAATTTTATCTTTACCCAATTCTAATATTTCTATATTCGTAAAAATCTTTCTTAATAATCTTCTCAGAATATATCCCCTTTCCACATTTAATGGTTTTATGCCTTCCGTAATTAAAAATACCGCACTTCTAACATGATCCGCTATAATTCTTTGTTTTACAGGGTTATCATATCTATTTATGATTTTAACAAAGGGTTCAAACAAATCTGTTTCAAAAACTGATTCTTTTTTCTGGCAAGCAGTAACCAAGCGTTCAAGACCCATGCCTGTATCAACTCCTTTTTGTTTCAAAAGAGATAATTCTCCTGTTTGATTTTGATAATACTCGTTAAAAACGAGATTCCATATTTCAACAAATCTTCCGCATTTACAATTTGGCAAACATTTATCCTTCAAATCACAGGGTTTGCCGGTTAAATCAAAATGGATTTCAACTGTTGGTCCGCAAGGTCCCTCATTTCCAGTTGGTCCCCACCAATTAGTTTCTTTATTAAATGGAAAAATTCTTTCTGGAGATATTTTGTTTTCCAATAAAAAATTTTTGCTATCAATATCTTCCAGTAAATCATTTTGCCCGCTGAAATACGTGAACCAAAGTTTTTGTCCCGGCAACCTACATTTCTTCGTCAAAAATTCAATCGCCATTTCTATTGTTTCTTTTTTAAAATAATCACCGAAACTGAAATTTCCTAACATTTCAAAAAATGTCAGATGACTCTCATCTCCGACTTCGTCAATGTCAGAAGTCCGAATGCATTTTTGAACACTAACTACCCTGTTTCCATAAGGAGATTTCTCTCCTACAAAATACGGCTTAAATTGTTGCATCCCCGCTGTAGTAAAAAGCACTGACGGATCAGTCGGAATCAAAGAAGAAGATGAGACAATCTTGTGTCCATTATTTTCAAAAAATTCCAAAAATAATTTTCGGATTTCTTTAGAATCCATTATCTTCATATTTTAGAGGCCCTGCCTAGCTCCTTTAGATTTTTGAACTAAAATTTCTCTTAAACTCTCTGCTATTTTTGGATCCAATCCTGGTAACCTGCCTTCAGTATTAAATTGACCTCCTCTGCCACTATAACCAGAATATCCTGCTGTCTGAATTTGTAAATCGCTTAATCCGATAATTCTAGCTACTAATCCTCTATAAATGTCTATGTTTTGGATTCTTTCATAGGGTATAGAAATATATTTTTTCATAATAACACCCCTTTCTATTTTCAAAGCATCTGCCGTTAATTCATAGCGCCAATATCGTAGAGAAAGTCTTGCGGCAACATAGAGAAAAAGGAAATAAGCCAGCAATATCATGAAACCAACAACAGTTATAATTAAAGAACCACCGACCGAAGGAGCTATAGCGGCCGAAGATATAAAAATTATTAAATAAGCAAAAATGACCACGGTGACTATAAGATAACGAAAGAAAAATAACCAGACCGCTTTTGGATGTAGTGTTTCCATATTCTTAACTATGGGGATAAACCACAATAATTAATTATTAATTAATTGACGATTAACTGAATCTATCGGCGATAACTGAGGCTGCAAATGATTCTGGCTTGATTCTTGCTTCAAAACCATTGCCCTTAATTAACCCTACCACCTCTTTAATCATATCCTTTGTAGCGCCATTAGCTCCCACATCAGCATGGATATAGCGAAATTCAAATTCCAATGGTTCAGGTAACTTTAACGTTTCTTTTTCTACTTGATCTCTTAATACCAGAGCTAATTTGCAAGATAAAAGAACTTCCTCTAGAATTCTTTGATGTAAGTTGTAAAATTTCCTATTATGATATTTTATCTTTTTCAGAAAAAATCTTCCGCCTGCCCCCTTTTTCAAAACAACTATAGCAATAGGAAAAGATGGCTCTTGTCCAGAAGAGGAATCACATCCCACGATTATCTCATAATCATATTTCGAATCCTCTTTAATATATGAGAATATTTCCCGGATTACTTCTTCAAAATTAATCTTTCCTTTTGTGGGATTATAAAATTTTCCATCTGTAATCTCCTTCATTCTGCCCATCCTATCAAAATTTATTCAAAATAGCAACGAACTTTTTTGCATCCAGAGATGCCCCTCCTGGCAATAACCCATCCATACCCGCATCCTTAATAAAACTCAAAGCATTATCTGGATTCGTACTTCCGCCATAGATAATCCTCACTTTTTGTATATTTTTTCCGCTATAAAAATCTGTTAATGTTTTTTTAATGAAAATATTCGCTTCTTTTGCCTTATCTGTATCGCAAGCATTACCCGTGCCAATTGCCCAGATGGGTTCATAGGCAATCACCAATTTCCCGATATTAAAGGGAGAGATTCCTTTTAATCCTTCTTTTAATTGTGATTTCAAAATTTTAGAAGTTTTTCCCAATCGTCTCTCCTGCCTATTTTCTCCAATACAAAAAACTGGGATTATATTATTTTCTAAACACGCTTTTATTTTTTTATTGATTATTTTGTTTGTTTCACCTAAAGCCCTTTTCTCACTATGGCCTATAATAATGTACTTGCAACCGAACTGTTTAAGTATATTAATTGAAATTTGACTAGTGAAAGCTCCTTCTTGGAAAAAAGCATCTTGAGCGCCTAATTTAACAGGATTTTTTGTTATAGCGCTAAGTCCGGGAATAAAAACAAAAGGAGGACAGATAACTACTTCCGCCCCTGTTTTACTGGCTCCCCTGCTTACTGCTAAAAAAAGTTTTTCTGCCTCAGCGAATGTAGAAGGATTACATTTCCAATTCGCAACGATTAACGGTTTCATAATCTTTATATCGTCTGTTTTTTAATATATTCTGCCGCCTTTTCCGGCTCTATGGTTGAAATTTCTATGCCCGTTGACATTTCAAAGCCAGCCCAAGTTCCTGTTTTTGGCGAAATTATCCAATGCCAATGGTAATAATCGTGATTCCTGCCATCGCAGGGCGCTGTCTGGAGATAAAAATTATATGGAGGGTCAGCTAATCCTTTATCCAATTTTCTCATCGCCACAAAAAACGCCTCTGCTAAGTGTCTTTTTTGGTCGTCAGTAATACGCTCAAAATAGGGCAAATGCTGTTTCGGCGTAATAGACATTTCAAATGCGGTCTTTGAAGCAAATGGACAAACAACTAAAAATTCTTCATTTTCAAAAACCAACCTTTCCTTACTTTTTCTGTCCGACTCATTCATTTCGCAATGCCCGCACTTTTTATTGTGGTCAAAATAATCTTTTGCTCCTGATAAACTTCTTTTTACTTTTGGATCTATAACCGGAGCGGCAATAATCTGGGAATGAGGGTGCGATATAGAGGCTCCCGCTTCTTTCCCGTGATTATGAAAAACAGAAATATAATTTATATGAGGTTCTTTCATTAACTCCACATATCTATCCTGATAAACATCTAATAATTCTTTAATTTCTTCTAATTTAAATTGCGAAATTTGTTTTGTGTGATGACGAGTAATGACCACTTCTGCCACGCCATAAGCATTCATATAAGAATGAAGTCCTCTCTTTCTGATATCTAGCCCTTCGCTATATCTGCTAAACGCCGGATATTTATTGGGAACGACTATAATGGTCCAATCTTTTGGAATTTTAATCTTTTTTTCATAATCATAAGGATATTCTTCCATTTTTCCCTTGCGCGAAATCAAAATTGGTGGCAATTGAGTTTCTATATTACAAAAAAAACAATCTTTTTTAGGTATTGTCTCTATTATCCTTTGTTCTTGCTTGAAAGAATCAGGTTTCCTTGCCCTGCCAGTAGCAATAACTACCCAATCTCCTGAAATAAGGGCAAAACGTAATTCTGAAGGAAATTTTTCTTCTTTATTTTTTAGCATACTTTCCCAGAATTAAATCTTTTCTTAATTTTATCATTCCTGTAAACATTCTAATCACATGTTTTAACTTTACCTTGCTTTCCAAATCATTAATCCAT
>JAPLYH010000040.1:25386-26641 GCA_026395615.1 Candidatus Parcubacteria bacterium
GGTATCTCTTTTATCTTATATCCTAATCTCTTCGCCAACATTAAACATTCAACATCAAAAACAAAACCATCTATTTTTGCTTTTGAAAATATGTCCTCTGCTGCTTTATTGGTAAAACATTTAAAGCCACACTGAGTATCTTGGATATTCCAAAGCCCGATGATAAACATCCTAATATATTTAAAACTATCTCCGAAAATAACCTTTCTTATCCATGGTTGGGGAGGATTTAGAATTGCTCCCTTAATATCCCTTGACCCAATAACTACATCAAATCCTTTTTCAAAAAATGGCCACATTTTTTCAACCTGATCTATAGAGGTTGAATTATCAGAATCGGAAAATAACCTATACTCTCCTCTCGCCTCAAGCATCCCCTGTTTCACAACACCTCCTTTTCCTTTATTTTTTTCATTATCAATTAAACGCAACTTTGGAATTTCTGACTCCATATTTCTGATAATTTCGGCTGTTCTATCTTTTGAACCATCATTAACAACCAAAATCTCGTAATCATAAGATTGTCTTTTTAAATATTCGCTTGCTAAACGAATTGTTTTGGGTATTCTGTTTTCCTCGTTATAAGCAGGAAATATAACTGATAATTTCATACTAGATTATTAATATTTTATTATTCTACCATTTCACAAACAAAAAAACAAAGAGGACGTCCGCAGACCCCCTCTTCTTCCGAAAGCCAACAAGCCTCCTCAATAGTCGGTTTCCGCGTCAATTCCCCACAGGCCGCCTGAAGCGTAATCCATTATCACCGAAACAACAATGTTCTTAATCAACACACTCAAGGAACAAGTTGCTGCGGCGATAAGTAGCCACATTTCAAGCGTGAGGTTATGGATATACAAGCACCACGCTACTGATGCAGAATCAAGACATACAGTCACCAGTATTCTGAATAAGAAGCTAGTGAATGTCTTGTTGCGTTTGAATGGTGCAGATACCCACGGCAGACAACCGGCTGCGAACAACGCAGCTGGACCAACTAGTCCGTGATGAACCATGAACGAGGCAGCTCCGGCTGACCCGAACATGGTTACCATCCAAGCTAAAACCATATCCACTTTTCGGCTCATTTGGCACTCCTCCTTTTCTTTCTGGCTCTAGGTTAGATTATCCTATCATATAGTTTAAGGATGTCAAAACTTCCTCTCCCAAAAATTACGCGGCCGGGGCTCGTTGCGAGATTTCTTATATCTGGTGTGCCTTCCGGCGTTTTACGAAAATTACGCTGCCGGGG
>JAPLYH010000026.1 GCA_026395615.1 Candidatus Parcubacteria bacterium
CGAACTCGCTTCAAAACATTTAGAAGCAGGCGCGAAAAAGGTTATTATATCCGCTCCGAGTAAAGATGCAGATATACCAAGTTTCATCTTAGGCGTTAATGAAGATGCTTATAACCCGAAAAAGGACAATATTGTTGATATGGGCTCTTGCACAACTAACTGTTTAGCTCCAATAGTAAAAGTCATTGACGATAATCTTGGAATTGTAAATGGATATATGACAACTGTTCATAGTTATACCAATGACCAAAGAATTCTTGATTTAGTTCATAAAGATTTTCGCAGAGCAAGAACAGCAGGAGCAAACATAATTCCTACCAGTACGGGAGCTTCAGAAGCTATTGGAAAAGTTATTCCTAAACTTAAAGGGAAAATAGAAGGATTAGCGCTTAGGGTGCCTACCCAAACAGTATCTTTATTAGATTTGGTATGTAATATAGAAAAAGAGACAACTGCAAAAGAAATCAATTCTATTTTTAAGAAAGCAGCTAAACAAAAAGAGCTTCAGGGCATTCTAATTACTGAAGATGCTCCGTTGGTTTCAATGGATTTTAAAGGCAGTAATTTTTCTGCTGTTGTAGATACATTATCCACAATGGCAAATGGCAAGATAATAAAAGTGATTGCCTGGTATGATAATGAATGGGCTTATGCTTGCCGTTTAGCCGAATTCGCAGAATTTATAGGAGAGAAATTATAATTTGACACGAAATATTCAAAGAGATATACTAAAGTTATAAATTTAAGAAAAAAAATGCTTTCTGATGAGGATATTCAAAAACTTATAGATGTATTCGCAACTAAAGAAGATTTGAACGAAGCCGTTCAGAATCTTTCCACGAAAGCTGATTTTAATAATCTGATGACTTCAGTTGATACTTATGCGAAAAAATCTGATTGCTGAAAAACTAGATATAAGATTAAATTATTGATTAGGGTTAAAATTCAAATGAAATTTTAAAAACCGCTTACGCGGTTTTTGGTTTGAAAACTATTTACATTTTTAAAAGAATATAATAATATCTTAAATACAGGATTGGTTCTTGCGTGTGCGCGAGGATTGATGTCCTGCCGAAACTCGACACGGGGAGGTGCTATATGATGAAACGGGCACTCGTGTTGTCCGTCGTCGTCACGAACTGACCATGGTCGCCGGCTACGAGCACCTACGCGCCAGAAGGAGCGCTGAATCTATGGACTAAGAAGGGCTTAATCGCTCGCAATCATTATCTGAAAACAACCGGGTTCTACCTTTTCGTTGTCGTGCGAGCACGGTTTTCTGCCTTTTGTCACAAACCAACTGTCTGTGAGGAGACAGAGGTATCTCGGCTGTTCAATGGTACGCGAGTGGGCACACACGCTCGCGTACCAGCAATATTTT
Source organism: Candidatus Parcubacteria bacterium (assembly GCA_026395615.1). GTDB lineage: Bacteria > Patescibacteriota > Minisyncoccia > Minisyncoccales > PEYH01 > PEYH01. The sequence goes on from JAPLYH010000026.1 coordinate 1,382, forward strand.
AATAATTTGTTTTAATTGGAAATCGCTTCGGCGGTTTTTTGTTTTCAATTTCTAAAATATGAGATACAATATATTGAACATGCTTTCAGATTTTGAATCTACAAAAAAACTACTCTCGAAATACAATATTCCGCAAGTAAAAGCGAATATTGTAAAAGATATTAAGCAGGCGATTTTGTTCTCTAGGCAGAATGGTTTTCCCGTGGTTTTAAAAATTTTCTCTCCTAAAATAATCCACAAGACAGATATCGGAGGAGTAATTATAGATATTAAAAATGAAAAAGATTTATTAACCTCATGGCAAAAAATTGAAAAAATCGCTAAGACCAAAAAAACAGAAATTATTATTCAGAAAATGGTTTTTGGAGAACAAATTATTATTGGCGCAAAAAGAGATTCTGTTTTTGGGCCAATTGTCGCTTTCGGATTAGGGGGGATATTTGTAGAAATATTAAAAGACGTTTCATTCCGGCTTGCTCCGATTACCAATAAAGAAGCGAAAGAAATGATAGATGAGATTAAAGGAAATAAAATTCTTAAAGGATATAGGAATAGAGAATCGGTAAATCTGAGAAAGATAGAAGAAGTTTTATTATCTATTTCTCAAATGATTTCAAAAGAATATCAAATTAAGGAAATTGATTTAAACCCTGTAATAGCGAATAAGAAAGATATTTTTGTAATTGACGCCAAGATTATTGTATGAAACTAGATTATCTTTTTAATCCTAAAACAATAGCCGTTATCGGCGCCACAGACCGAGTTGGTTCGGTTGGCAGGGGATTAGTAAAAAATCTTTTAAACAAATCTAAAAGAAAGATCTTGTTAGTAAATCCTAACAGAAAACTTGTATTTGGAATTAAAACCTTGCCTTCTGTTTTGGTTATAAGGGAAAAAATAGATTTGGCAATAATTGCCGTCCCCACCCAAGTAGTATTAAAAATCATTAACGAATGTATCCAAAAAAGGGTAAAATCAGTTATTATTATTTCCTCCGGGTTTGCTGAAACAGGGCAAAAAGGAGCTATTTTACAGAACCAAATCAAACAGGCCTTAAACCGCGAAAACACGGCATTTGTAGGGCCTAATTGCTTAGGCGTTTTAAGGCCTTGTATAGGGCTTAATGCTTCTTTTGCGCCCATGAGTCCAAATAAGGGTAATATAGCCCTTATATCGCAATCTGGAGCCATTGTGGACGCTATAATTGACGCTTCTACTGACAAATCTTGGGGCTTTTCAATGATAGCTTCTTATGGCAATGAAGCAGGATTATCTTTAATAGATTTCTTAAAATGGGCAAGAGACGATTCAAAAACAAAAGTAATTGCCCTATATTTAGAGGGACTAAAAAATGGAAGACAATTTTTTGAAACAGCCAAAGAAGTCAGTACAAAAAAACCAATTATAATTCTCAAGGGTGGAAAAAATCCTAGTTCCCAAAAAGCAGTTTCTTCTCATACCGGAGCTTTAGCAGGAGAAGCTAAAATTTATTCTGTAGCTTTCAAACAGGCAGGCCTCATTGAGGTTTCTTCTATACAAGAACTTTTAGATGTTTCAAAAGCATTGTCTTGGCAGCCCAAATGTAAAAATGGAATTGGAATAATCACTAATGGCGGAGGAGCAGGAATCTTAGCTGCTGATTATTGTTATCAGCTAGGAATAAAATTACCAAAACCCAACCAAGCGACACTAAAGAAAATAGAAAATTCAAAATTAATGCATCCTAGTTATTCAAAAAGCAATCCATTGGATATAGTCGGCGATGCGCTTTCCG
>JAPLYH010000027.1 GCA_026395615.1 Candidatus Parcubacteria bacterium
ACTTTTATTCCATTAATATCTATAATTTTTTCTTCCATAGTATTTATTTATTGTGCTCGGATATCATTTTTAAAATGCATCCAATGGCCTCCAATGGCCCCGGTAAACTTGAGACAATATAGTTTCAGGGCGGCTCCCGGAAACTCGCTGGCATGGTTCCCGCCTGCAGGCGGGACAGCGAGTTGAGGGTGCAGGCTGCCAAATCTCGCCGGGATTTGGACGGCCGTCGACCTGAAATTATATTGCCGAGAGTTTACTTTCCCAAGATATATTTTTTCCCCAAATATTTTCTAAGCGCCTTTGGCACTAAAACTCTTCCGTCTTTTTGTTGATGGTTTTCTAAAAGCGCTATTAATGTCCTTTGAATCGCTACTGCTGTAGCGTTCAAAATATGAACAAATTCCGCTTTCTCCGCTGTTTTATATTTAATATTCAATCTCCTCGCCTGATAATCAGTGCAATTAGATGCAGACATTAATTCCCTATACTTTCCTTGTGACGGAAACCATCCCTCCATATCAAATGTAGAGGCCGACGGCTTGCTCATATCGCCAGCGCACAAATGCACTACCCTATAAGGAATTTCCAACATTTCCAATATCTTTTTCTCTAAACCCATCAATATATTGAGCTCCTCTTGCGAACCCTGTTTAGCAGTGAAACTTATCATTTCAATTTTATCAAATTGATGCAACCTAAACATTCCTTTTGTATCTTTACCATAACTTCCCGCTTCCTCGCGGAAACAACTTGAAAATCCAACATATCTTTTTGGAACATTTTCTAAAATTTCATCAGCGTGTATAGGGACAATAGATTGCTCCGAGGTTCCTACTAAAAACAATTCATCTTTTTGCAAATAATATCTTTCTTCTAATTCTTCTTTTGTGTCAGCGTGCCCGGTTTTTTTCATTATTTCCGATTTTATCAAGGTTGGCGGAATGATCGGTTCAAATCCATTTTTTCTCAATAAATCCAAAACCATATTGATAATAGCGAATTCTAATAACACTAAATCGTTTTTCAAAATAACAAATCTGCTCCCCGATATTTTAACCGCCCTGTCTAAATCTATATCACCTTTCGCTAAGGCTATATGGTCCTTGATTTCAAATTTAAATTCTGTTGATTTCCCGTGAATTTCAATAACTTTATTATCATTCTCTGATTTCCCTTCAGGAACATCGTCTAATGGAATATTCGGAATCGTACAAAGCAAGGAAGAAAATTTTTCCTCCACAATCTTCAACTGTTCTTCTTTTTCCTTTAACCTATCTTTTAATTCTTTAGCCTTGCTTATATCATCCGGCTTTCCGGCTGCAGATATTTTATTTCTTTGCCCCCTGATTTCTTGTGCCCCTGTCATCAATTGCCGTTTTTGTTCTTCTAGAGATAATAATTCATCCATTTTATCAGAACTAACACCTCTTTTTATCAGGGCTTTCTTTGTCTTGTCTAAATTATCTTTTAAAAAATTTATGTCAATCATATGATATGAAGATAGTTTGAGGGGACTATCTAAATATAACTTTTACTTAGGTCTCATAGTTGGGAACAATATAACTTCCCTTAAACTATGAGAATTAGTTAATAATGTCACAAATCTATCAACTCCCAGTCCCAATCCGCCAGCTGGAGGCATTCCATATTCCATGGCTTCAAGAAAATTCTCGTCAATTCTCATTCCTTCTTTAAATCCTTCTTTGCACATTTTTTCTTGTTCTTGAAATCTTGCTCTTTGAATACTCGGATCATTTAATTCTGAAAAGGCATTTACTATCTCCCACCCGCCAACGATCAATTGTAAATTTGCCAATCTTTTATCGTCCTTGGCTTTTGCCAAAGGAAAATTTCCATGCGGATGATGAATAATAAACGTTGGGCTCCATATCTTGTCGCGAGAACACTCTTTGTAAATTTTATCAGCAATTTCAGCAAACCCCTCTCCTTTTTCAATTTTTATCTTCATCTCTTTTGCTTTTTTAGCCAAAGCATCCGGATGGATGGTTGCCAAATCTATATTCGCATCCTTTTTTAATAATTGATAAAAATCAATTCTTTTCCATGGGGTTTTAAAATCAATAACCTTCCCCTGATATTCTATTTTAAGAGTTCCGAAAACTTTCTTGATAACTTCAGTAATCATATCTTCTGTGAATTTCATCAAATCCTTATAATCCGCATAAGCCCAATAAAATTCCAAAAAAGTAAATTCCGGATTGTGATATCTGTCCATTCCTTCATTCCTGAAATCCCTTCCTATTTCAAATACTTTTTCAAAACCGCCGACTAAAAGCTGCTTTAAATAAAGTTCGGGCGCGATCCGGAGGTATAAGTCAATATCCAAGGCATTAAGGTGCGTTGTAAATGGCTGAGCTTTCGCTCCTCCATAAATCGTTTGCAAAATCGGCGTTTCCACTTCTAAGAATCCTTGTTTGATTAAATATTCTCTTAAGCCATTAATAATTTGATGCCTTAAAACAAATTTATTCCTGACATCTTTATTGAAAATAAGGTCAAGATATCTTTTTCTAAATCTATCTTCAACATCTTTTAGTCCATGCCACTTTTCAGGTAATGGCAAAATCGATTTTGCTAAAATTTTAAAATCATTAACTAAAAGAGTTTTTTCTTTGGCTTTTGTTTTAAATAATATTCCTCTTGTTTCTATAAAGTCACCAACATCAAAATACTTTTGAAGAAGCTCATATTTTTTAGGTCCAAGATTATCTTTTTTAAAAAATAACTGGATTTTTTCCGTGCCATCCTCAATATCAGAAAAAGTTGCGCCACCATGGCCTCTGAATGATTTTATTCTGCCGGTCAAAACTATTTCTTTTTTTGCTCGCTCTAATTTTGCGAAATCTTTGATGGCCCGTGAAATTAAATGAGTCCTTTTAGTGGTTAAAGGGTAAATATCAATTCCTGCGTTCTGCATCGCTTTTAATTTCTCAATTCTCGCTTTCTTAATTTCATCTATTTGAGGCATTTAAGTAATATATTTAATAATCAATTATTCATCAATTTTATGATATTTATCCCCAAAAAGCAATAAACATATTACTGTGGGCGCAAATGACACCTCAAAGAAACTAAAAATTGTTAGGGTCGCACCCTAACATTCAGTAAATTCCAATTTTTGATCCATATTTCTCTTTTATACTTTTCGTTTCCCGCCCGCAACGCTTTGTGTAGCAACGCAGGCAGATGTGTTTTACGCTTTTTACCCTGTGGATAACTTTCCCCCAAAAATTACGCCACCCGGCGTCGTAGTGAGGTTCCCCTTATTTGGCGTGGCTTCCGCCGTTTTACGAAAATTACGATGCCGGGTGGCGTAATTTCATTAAAGATAAAAATATTTAAAAATGAAGTATTTAATTAGAATATTTAAAATAGTTATTTTAAAAAAAGAAACAGGGAGAGCGCGCAAGTGCAGATGCGAAAGCAAATGCGCGCTTCCCCTGTGCGAGTTCCTCCGCGGAAACTCGATGATGATTGAAGTCATTGATCTAGGCGAGGGGTCGTTGTAGCTGGGCTCACCTCCCCAGGGACAACTATCTCTACCAGTCGTTGGGTCGCAGCCGGCAGAACACCTCTACCCAGTGCCTGACAGTCAAAACTGTATCACTTAGGAGGGACCTCCTTTTCTCGGTCCAAATGGCTACAACTCCGAAAATGCAATCTACACGCTCAGGGCCCACTACGTCTCGTATGCTCTGACCCTTAGAGATCCTTACTTCTTCGAGCGAAGGGATCCATCCCCCTCCCGTTACTCCATCATCTTTCTTGAAGATGACGAATATGCTCCCCATGCCGCAAGGAGATGGGTCTTGAGGGGTTGGTACAGTCAACCAACCAACACTTGTCGGTAAACCCCTTTGCAGATGACATAGCTCAAGTTCCCCCAATCGAAGCAACTCAAAGTCACTATATTGGAACTGCACTCTTGCACTCGAACAATGGGTTCGGATGCAAGCCTCCAGGCCTGGAATCTGTGCTACCCTCGCTCGCACCACATTCTTATCCACTTCTCTCCTTTCACCCATTGGTGAGATCCTTGTTTTCCCTCTTTGAGGTTGGATAACAAGTAACCGTTTAGATGTCTAGCTCTCTCCTGTTTTATCAACAAGAAGTCGCCAGCGCTTTAATTATTTCATCTTTGATACAATCAGAGCGCTAACGGCTTCTATCTTTTAAAGAACAATATGTCTATGTTCTGTTTATAATGTAACCCTTATCTTGTCAATAAAATTACGAGGTAAAATTACGAGCCCCGGCCGCGTAATCTCGCTAAGGATAAAAACAAACCTACTTTACCAACGACCCATTATTATTAAAATACCACTCTAAAACCTCCTTAACAGTCGGTGCTACTGCCACATGCATACCTAACCCTTCCTCAACCATCAAAGTTAAAACAATTTGAGGGTCATCATAAGGCGCAAAAACAGTTATCCAGCTATGATAATACCCTTCTCTCGGAATTTCCGCAGTACCGGTTTTTGCCGCTGCCTCAACCGGCAAATCATTTAAAACAGTTGCTGAACCATAAGTAACCGTGCCCCTCATTCCCTGTTTTACTATTTCAAGATTATTTTTATCAATAAAACCTTGCCTTATAACCGTCGGTAAAAACTCCTGTATAACATTTTTATCTTTATCAATAATTTCTTTCACTACTTGGGGTTTAAATAATGTTCCGCCATTAGCTATAGCTGCATAAGAAGAAGCCACTTCTAATGGAGTTATAGATAAAAATCCCTGACCAATAGACATATTATAAGTGTCTCCAGGCATCCAAATGTTATTAGGAGAAGAATATTTATTTTTCTTCCATTCTTTGTCAGGGACAAATCCCGAAACCTCTCCTGATAAATCTATTCCTAATTTTTCTCCCCAACCAAAATAATTAAGATATTCTTTAATCTTATCTGGACCTAATCCTTTAAAATTCTTATAACCTCCGCCGATTGTATAAAAGAAAACATTACAAGAACGCGCAATAGCATCTCTTATATTTGTAAGTCCATGAACCGTCCAATCTTTAAAAGTATAAGGTTGATCCGGGAACCATGGATTATCAATAACTATTTGTCCCTTACAATCAATAGTTGTTTTATCTGAAACAATCCCTTCCTGTAATGCGCCTGAGGCAATAATCGGCTTGATTATAGAACCAGTGACATATTTGCCAGCTATAACCCTGTTCAAAAACGGCATATCTTTGTTATTGGACAAAGTATTCCAATCTTCCTGACTGATGCCCTTACTAAAAAGGTTATTATCAAAACTTGGAAAACTTACCAGAGCTAATATTCCGCCTGTTTTTGGGTCAATCGCTACTCCAGCAGCTCTTTTAACTCCGGCATTTTTAATTTGGACAGACATTGTGTCATAAAGTTTTTTCTGCAAATCAGCGTCCAACCACAAAACCAAATTATTGCCTGGCTCTGACAATTTAGCCACCTCTTCCGATGTAATTTCTCCCGAGACATCTCTTTCAGATTTCATTTCTCCGAATTGGGGAGACAAACTGGTATTGTAATAATCCTCTAATCCGGAATTGTTACCGCTTTCCCTGTAATAACCGATAACATGAGCAAATGCCGGACCATCCGGATATTCTCTCATCCCTACATTCTTAATAGAAAAACCTTCAAGTTCATCGGCGTTAGATTCAAACATAATAAGTTTTTGATAATCAAGATTTTGAGACACAAGAACCGATTCGTCTTTTGCATCAGCGGATGTAATCTTTTCTTCTATTGTTTCGGGCTTAACTCCTAATATCCAAGCAATTTTTCCAAAAATATTTTGTTTTGAATCTTGTATCTCAGAAAGTTTTGCCTTATCAAAAGTAAGGTCATAAGATGGGCGGTTATAAACCAATTGTTGAAAATTTTTATCATAAATAACCCCTCTTTGCGCTTCTAATTTACTCACTACATATTTATTTTTCTGAGCTAAAACAGAAAATTCATCGTGCTGGATTATTTGGAATTGAAAATTTTTAATAAAAACAATTCCACCCAAAATAAAAAAAACCAGCCACAAAATTTTCAGAGACCGGGACTTTATGGGCACTTCCATCTTTTTCTGAAATGGCCCTTGTTCATTTTTCTGGACTAAGGCGTCGCAAAAAATTTCTTCTGGCTCAATTTCCAATCCTGGTCTTTTTATCCTTATCCTATCTAAATTTTTTCTTGGCGAAAACATTAAATAATTTTAAAATCCAATAAATTATTATGCCCGCAAAGAGATTGATAATAATACTAAACACATTAAAATGAAATCCAGAACCAATAGAAATAAGCGTTAGAATAATTTCAAAAATCAATAAACAAGCGAATAAGACAGCAACAAAACTTATAAATTTCTTTATATCAAGAAAAGGTCTTATGTATTTTATAAGAAAAGCGATTCCCAAACCGATTAATGTAAAAAATCCAAGAAAGTACGGCGAGAATAAATCCAGATAAAATCCTCCTAATGCGCCTATAATAAGGCCTGATTTATCTTCTTTCTTTTCAAAAAAATTCAAAAAAACTACAGCGATTAATACGGGATTCCATAATCCGCCAACTATTTTGAAATGAGTCAAATAGCTGACTTGAAAAATAGCCAAGAAATAAAAAGCGATAAACGAAATAATAGCTTTTATTGTTTGCATCAATCAGTAATTACAAATAATAAT
>JAPLYH010000018.1 GCA_026395615.1 Candidatus Parcubacteria bacterium
AATCAAAATATTTAGTCAGTCAAAAAACGGCCTATGCCGTTTTTGGTTGGTGCCGGGGGAGGGAGTTGAACCCTCAAGCCCTTGCGGGCAATGGATTTTGAATCCATCGTGTTTGCCAGTTTCACCACCCCGGCATATTTATCTGTTTACCAAATCTAATGCTATTTTTCAACTTTTTTAATATTATCCTTGCATTCGGGATTTGAGCATTTGATTTGCTTTCTTTTTGTCTTTATCATTAAAGCTCCGCATTTCGGGCATTTTTCTCCGGTTGGCTTGTCCCACAATGCAAAATCGCATTTCGGAAATTTATTGCATCCGTAAAATATTTTTCCTCTTTTAGTCCGTTTTTCGGTAATTTCTCCTTTTTCGCATTTAGGACAGGGTATTCCCAGCTTATTATCTTTCAATGATTCTGTATATCGGCATTTTGGGAAATTAGTGCAAGCGTAAAATTTGCCGAATCTTCCGAGTTTGATAATCAATTCCGCTCCGCAATCAGGACAGATTTTATCTGTTTTTTCTTCGGCAATTTCCTGTTTGGAAAGTTCTTTTTCTTTTTGTGAAAGGGTCTCGGCAAATGGCTGATAAAAATCGCCCACTACTTTTTGCCAAACCTCTTTTCCTTCGGCAATGTTGTCTAAATCAGATTCCATTTTAGCGGTAAATTCAATATCAACAATTTTGGGGAAATGTTCTACTAATAAATCGTTTACAACCATTCCGATTTCTGACGGCTGGAATCTTTTTTGTTCATCCTTAAAAACATAGTTTCTCTTTTGAATGGTTGAAATAGTCGGAGCATAAGTAGATGGCCTGCCTATTCCGTATTGTTCAAGGGCTTTAATCAAAGATGGTTCATTATATCTTGCCGGCGGTTGGGTAAAATGCTGAGAAGGGGTTAATTTTATTAAGTCCAAGATTTCTTTTTCTTGAACTTCAGGAATATCTGTTTCGGTAAATATTAAAGGATAAATTTTTAAAAATCCGTCAAATTTTAAGGTCTGGCCTGTTGCCTGGAAAAGATAATCTTTAGAATCAGCAGGGTTTTTAGACGATGGAGTTGCTTGAATTTTAATATTGGTAGAGTCCAGAATCGCTTCACTCATTTGGCTAGCTATAAATCTTTCCCATATCAGTTTATAAAGACGGGCATTAGGTTTTTCAAGATTAAGTTTGTCCGGACTATTTTGAGGATTACTTGGTCTGATGGCTTCGTGGGCTTCTTGGGCTCCTTTGCTTTTTGTTTTGTATTTTCGTGAAAATCCTGGCCAATATTTTTCTCCTAAATTTTCAATAATATATTTTCTGGCAGATTCAACGGATTCTTGGGAAAGATTCAAGGAATCTGTTCTGTGGTAAGTGATAAGACCTCTTTCATAAAGATTTTGAGCCAGAGACATTGTTTTTTGCGAACTTAGGCGCAATTTTTGTCCGGCGGTTTGCTGGAGAGTGCTTGTTGTAAAAGGAGGCAAAGAGTTTCTTTTAACCGATTTCTTTTCAATTGTTTTGATTTCAAAAATAGCGCCCTTTAAATCATCAACGATTTCTTCCGCTTCTTTCTGCGTTTTAATTCCTAATTTAGGAATTTTTTTGCCATCTTTTTCTATTAAGAACGCTGGAAATTGCGCATTTTCTTTATTCGGATTTTGGGTTTTAGCCAATAGAGCTTCAACGCTCCAATATTCTTCTGCTTTGAATTTTTGGATTTCTCTTTCTCTTTCTACTATTAAGCGGACTGCCACCGATTGAACCCTTCCGGCTGAAAGCCCACGGGCAACTTTTTTCCATAAAAGAGGGGACAATTTATAGCCGACAATCCTGTCCAACACTCTTCTTGCTGTTTGCGCATCCACTAAACTATCATAAATTTGGCGGGGACTTTTTAGCGCTTCTTTAATTGCAGTTTCAGTTATTTCGTGAAAAACAATTCTTTGATAGCCTTTTAATCCCAAAATTTCTTTAAGGTGATAAGCAATAGCTTCTCCCTCTCTGTCTTCGTCGGTTGCAAGTATAACTTCGGAAGAATCTTTGACTAATTTTTTTAAAGAGTTCACTGTTTTTCTTGATTTTGTCGGGATAACATACTGGGGTGCAAAATTATTCTCAATATCAACACCTAGTTTTGATTTAGGCAGGTCCCTGACATGACCAAAACTGGCAGCGAGCTCATAATCTTTGCCTAAAAAATTTCCAAGGGTTTTTGCTTTTGTCGGACTTTCTACTATAACTAATTTTGTCATTTGTTTTTTATAATAAATGTATTATTTCCCAAATTTTTTATTATTCCAGCCATTTCCAGATTAATTAAACACGAATTCGTTTTTGCCGGTGATATTTTTGTTGATTCAATTATCTTATTAATATGTAGGGCCTGATTTTTTAAGATATCTAATATTAACTTTTCTTCCGGAGTAATATTCCTAATTTTTTGGCTTATTATTTTTGGATTTAATCCGAATTCCTTAAAAATATCTTCCGCCCTATTAATTAATTTAGCTCCATTTTTGATTAATTGATTGCACCCCTTAGAATTTGGAGAATATATAGAGCCAGGAAGAGCAAAAACCGTTTTTTTCTGCCTGATTGCATGTCTGGCAGTTATCAGGGCGCCTGATTTTTCTTTTGCTTCAATTACCAATACGGCCTGGCTGATTCCGGAGATTATCCTGTTTCTTTTTGGAAAATTGCTTTTATAGCCCGTTGTTCCCGGCGAATATTCTGAAATAATTGCCCCGTTATTTTCAATAATCTTTTTAGACAGACCAAGATTTTCTTGAGGGTAAATACTTTTATCATCAATCCCGGTTCCCAGTACTGCGATGGTTTTGGAATTATAGTCCAATGCGGTTTGATGGGCAATAGTATCAATGCCTTTTGCCATTCCGCTTACTATTGTGAACCCAGCTTGAGCTAATTTGAAAACAATCTCTATGGTTGCTTGCTTGCCATAATCAGAACAGCGTCTTGTTCCAACTACTGCAATTATGGGCGCGTTATTAAAATCCAGATTTCCTTTATAATACAAGACCCTTGGCGGGTCAATTATTTCTTTTAGTAGTTGAGGATAAAGAGGATTGTTTATATCTATTGTATTAATGTCTTCCATTGAGAGTATCAGTTTTTTATAGAACGGAAAATAAGGAAGAAATTGTGGCTTGTTTTATATCTTTTAATTGTTCTATCTCTTGTTTTGTAAATTTTTGTAAAACAAATTTTTTGACATCTATTTTGCTCTTTTCTTTATTTAAAACTCCTATCTTAAGTTGTCGAAAATCTTTATTTCCTAAAGAGGAGATTATTGACTCAGTTCCTTTATGGCCGCCGGAGCTGGAATTATTTTTAATTCTTATTTTTCCGAAATCCAAATCTATATCATCATGCACAATCCAAAGCTCGTCTGGCGATATTTTATAGAAAGCAGTTAATAATTTTACAGCTTCGCCGGAATTATTCATAAATGTTTGGGGTTTTGCCAAAATAATTTTTTTATCTTTATATTCGCCATTACAAATTTTCGCCTTTAAGCGCTTTTTTTCTTCCCAAACGGAAAAATTCCCCTCTTTTTTAAGTTGGTCTAATATTTCAAATCCAAGATTATGGCGAGTGTTTTTAAATTTTAGTCCCGGATTTCCGAGCCCGATAATTAAAATCATGCTTTCATTATATATCTATTTTTAAAAGAGACAAAACAATCGATTTTTGTTGTCAAAACATCACTTTTGGTTTACAATTACTAAACCATTACTAAACGAATATCGGCATTATGAAAAAAGTCCTGCTTTTTATTTGGGAGATAGTTAAAATCAGTATTATTGCCTTGATAATAGTTGTCCCTATCAGGGTTTTTGTTTTCCAGCCGTTTTTTGTAAGCGGAGCCAGTATGGAGCCGAATTTTCATGATTATGACTATATTATAGTGGATGAAATTTCTTATCGTCTAGGTGCTCCCAGTAGAGGAGATGTCATAATTTTTTATAACCCGAACGATATGAATAAAAGATTGATAAAAAGAGTAATTGGTTTGCCCGGAGAAACTGTAAAAATTACTGACGGGCAGGTTTTTATAAAAAACGGTGAAGGCAATTTTTATGTATTAGACGAGTCAAAATATCTTTCCGATAAAACTAAAACTGCCGGGTATGTTGAAACAAATATTGGGGAAAACGAATATTTTGTTTTAGGAGATAATCGCACCGTTTCCCTGGACTCAAGGTCGTTTGGTCTGGTAAAAAAAGATCTTATTATTGGTAAAGACGCTTTTCGTTTGTGGCCATTAACAGTTTTTTCTAATAAATAAAAATGACAGGAAAACAAGTTAGTACTAAAATTCAGGCGCCTCAAGGAATGTCAGACATACTCCCAGAGGAGCAATTATTTTATAAAAAAGTTTATGCTGTTGGCGAAAAAATTGCTTCATTTTATGGTTTTAAAGAAATAACTCCGCCTATTTTAGAATCCACCGAACTTTTTGAAAAAGGAACCGGAGAAGCGACAGAGATAGTGGAAAAACAGATGTATTCTCTTAAAACCAAGGGAGGCGATTCTTTAACTTTAAGACCGGAATTCACGCCATCTTTAGCAAGGGCATATATTGAACACGGGATGATAAGCTTGCCCCAACCGGTTAAATTATTTTCTTTTGGCCCGGTTTTTAGGCATGAGCGCCCGCAAGCAGGCAGATATCGCCAGTTTTACCAATTTAATCTTGAGGTTTTCGGTTCTAAGCGACCAATAATAGATGTAGAAATTATTTATATTTATTATAATATTCTACAAGCGCTTGGAATAAAGAAATTGATTATTGAACTCAATAGTATCGGGGATAAAGAATGTGTAGGCGATTACAAAAAAATATTATTAAGATATTTAAAGAAAAATGAGGGATCTCTTTGCGCTGATTGTAAGAGGCGGTTGAAAACAAATCCTTTGAGAATAATGGATTGTAAACAAGATAGATGCAAACAGATAGTTTCCGGAGCTCCTCAAATCATTGACCATCTTTGTAAGGACTGTCATAATCACTTTAAAAAGGTTTTGGAATTTTTAGATGAGTTGGGGCTTCCGTATAATTTAAACCCTTGCTTGGTGAGAGGATTGGATTATTATACAAGAACCGTGTTTGAGATTATAGCCGAGGATGAACTTGGGAGGCAATTAGGAAGCTTGATAGGAGGAGGAAGGTATGATAACCTTATTAAGCTTTTTTCAAGAAAGAGTATTCCTGCTTGCGGAGGAGCTGGAGGAGTAGAAAGGATTATTGCTATAATGAAAGAGCGGGGATTAAATCCGACAATAAATCCAGGGTCGCGTGTGTTCTTAGCCCAATTAGGAGATTCTGCCAAAATCAAGTCGTTAAAATTAATGGAGGATTTAAGAAGGGCAGGAATATCGGTGGCAGAATCATTGGATAAAGATTCTTTGTCTGCCCAACTCAAAAATGCTGATAAAATAAAAGCGCCGTATTCCTTGATTATTGGAGAAGAAGAAGCAAACAGAGATATGATTATTATCAGGGATATGGATAACGGCAGACAAACATCGGTCAAAATAGATAAGGTCGTTGAAGAGTTAAAGAAAAAAATTAAATCAATAAACTAGCTATGTCAGGTCTTTTTGTTGAAAAAGAAGAAAGAGAAAATAGCCGACAACTGGTGAGCCGATTTGTGAGAGGTCTTCGCAGAAGCGGTTTGGTTTATAGGGCAAAAGCTGCTCAATACAGCACTCGTCCATTGAGCCAGAAGCTTAAAAAAGAGGCCGCTCTTAGGAAAGAGGCAACAAAGGAGCAATACCAGAAAATGGAGAAAATGGGCAAGCTCCAATAATTGAATTACATTATGGATTTAAGAGAAAAAATCCAGACAGATTTACATGAAGCTCTCAAAAATAGTGAAGAGAGAAAACTTTCTATTCTTCGGTTACTTTTAGACGGAATTATTAAAAAAGAAAAAGATAAAAGGGCAGGATTAAAGGATATAGACAGCGAGGAGGAACTTGTTAAAAAAAGTCAATTAACGGACGAAGAAGTTCTTCAGGTTATCTCATCTTTTGTTAAAAAATCAAGAGAAGCTACAGAGCAATTTGAGGCGGGAGGAAGACAAGAACTAGCCGATAAAGAGAAGCGAGAGATGGAGATATTAAATCAATACTTGCCAGAACAGATGCCAGAACAGATGCCAGAAGGAGAGGTTAGAAAGTTAATTGAACAAGCCATTAAAGAAGTAAATGCGGAATCAATTAAGGAAATGGGCAAAGTGATGAGCGTGTTAATGCCTAAAATTCAAGGTAAGGCGGATGGGTCAACCGTAAGTTCAATTGTGAAACAGATGTTAACAAAATAATTCTGTTTATGATTGAAATTAATAATCTTACTAATTCGCTGGTAAATGAGAAACAATTTAAGAAGGTGGGATTAAAGATTTTTAAAGCGGAAGGAGTGAAAGAAAAAGTAGACTTATCTGTGGTTATTGTAAACAGGACTAAAATCAAAGAGTTAAATAGAATTTATAGAGGAAAAAATAAGCCCACGGATGTTTTGTCTTTTAATTATTCGGATAAATTAAAGGGTTTGCCTAAGAATTTGGGAGAGATAGTCCTGTGCCCTTTAGAAATTAACATAGATATAGATAAGGAAATCGGATTAACGCATATTTTTATTCATGGCCTTTTACATCTCTTAGGTTATGACCACGAAAATCAGAAAGAGGCAAAAATTATGCAGTTAAAGGAACAAAAATATTTAACTTTTATAAAAAAATAAAAATATGGCTCGGCCTCAAAATATAATTAGCGCGCTTGATATTGGTTCTGGCTATATCAAGGGGATAGTTGTCCAAAGTAAAAAAGAAGGACAAGAAATGGCAGTTCTTTCTGTTGTCAGCGTATTTTCTGATGGAATAAAAAGAGGAGTGGTGGTTGATGGAGAAGTTGTATCAGATAAAATAAATCAAGTTTTAACTAAATTAAATAATGAAGTTAGACCTCATCGCATTAGAGAGGTTTTTATTAATATTGGGGGAGCTCATATTGTTTCTGAGCCCGGGCACGGAGCAGTAGCGATTTCCCGGGCTGACCAAAGGGTTTCTCAGGACGACGTTGATAGAGTGATGGAAGAGGCGAAGGCAATCAACATTACTTCCAATCAGGAAATTTTAAACATTTTGCCAAGAGAATTTATAGTTGACAGCGAACCTGGCCTTAAAGATGTGGTTGGAATGAAAGGAATTAAATTAGAGGTGAATGCTTTGGCAATTTGTGTTTTCTCCCCATTTCTTAATAAATTAGTTGAAACAGTAATATCAGCTGGAGTTGAGAAAGTTAACGAAGTAATTCCTTCCCCGATTGCTTCTGCTCAAGCTCTTTTAAGTCCTCAGCAAAGAGAATTGGGAACAGCGATAATAGATATAGGAGCCGAAACAACAGGTTTGGCGGTTTATGAAGATAGAAATTTAATCCATTTAGCGATATTGCCGGTTGGTTCTGCCCATATTACCAGGGATATTGCTATCGCTTTACAGGTAGATATTAGCGTGGCCGAGGAAATTAAAAATAAATTTGGTTCGTATATTTTTCAAAACAAAACCAAAAAAGAAAAGATTATTATAAATAAAACCGAAGAGTTTGTTTTTGATACTAAAAAAATGATAAAGGCAGGAAGGGCAAGAGTTTCAGAAATTTTTGATTTAGTGAATAAAGAGTTGAAGAAAATAAATAAACAAGAGGCACTTCCGGCAGGAATAGTATTGACAGGAGGAGGTTCAAAATTGCCAGGGATAGTCAATTTTGCTAAAAACGAATTGAAATTGCCGGTCAAGAAAGGCAGTATTAAAGGATTTTTAGGATTAGAAGATGATTTAAGTTATAGCGTTTTATGTGGATTAGTATTAAGCGGATTACAAGAAGAGGGCAAAGAAAGTCGTATTTTGAGCAACGGGATTGTTTCGGCCCTTGTTTCGGCGCTTAGAAAAACGATTAAGACATTTACTCCTTAAAATTTTAAAATAGTTAATGACAACAGGAACGAAAATAAAAGTAGTTGGCGTAGGTGGATCTGGAGGGAATGCAATCTCTAGAATGGCCAAATGCAAAATTCAGGGCGTTGAGTTAATAGCCCTTAATTGTGATGCTCAAGATATCAAAAAGACGAAAGCTCATAAAAAAATTCAAATTGGGAAAAATTTAACACGTGGATTAGGCGCTGGGATGAATCCTAGAATAGGAAAAGAAGCTGCCGAAGAAAGCAGGGAATTAATAGAAGAGGCATTGAAAGGAAGTGATATCACTTTTATTGTTTGTGGATTAGGGGGCGGAACAGGAACGGGCGCAGCTCCATTGGTAGCGGAAATTTCTAAAAAACTTGGAGCATTAACCATAGGAGCAGTTACCCTGCCCTTTTCTTTTGAGGGAGCTCAAAGAAAGGCAATTGCGAAGATTGGACAAAATCGGATGAGAGACAAAGTGGACACTCTTTTTGTTATTCCAAATGATAAATTACTTACTCAAATTAATGATAAAACCACACTTGTTTCCGCTTTTTGGATGTGTGATGAGATTTTAAGGCAAGCTGTGCAAGGTATTTCCGATTTGATAACAAAACCAGGGATTATTAGCGTTGATTTTGCTGATATTAAAGCGATAATGAGTAATTCAGGGAACGCTCTTTTTGGGGTAGGAAGCGCTGAAGGCGAGAATAAAATAGAAAAGGCGACTGATAAAGCGATCCATTCCTCTTTCTTAGATTTTGGAATTAAGGGCGCTAAGAGGGTATTGTTTAATATCACTGGCGGAAAGAACTTATCTTTAGCTGAAGTCCAGCAAGCTGCTAAAATTATAACTAGAAACTCTTCTGCCACCCGAGTTATTTTTGGCGCTATAGAAGACAGAAAACTCAAACCAGATGAGGTAAAAATTATTCTCATAGCCGCAGGAGTTGAATAGAAAATTATTTTTGATTCAATGGATTTAGACGTATTAGATAAGATATTAAAAGATGAACCGGAGTATCGCCTTAAACAGATTAAAAAGGCGATATTTTCTGATTTGATTAAAGATTGGAATCAGGCCACTGTTTTACCATCTCCTTTGCGCGATAAATTAAATAAATTGTGTCCGCTGGAAATCGTGGGTAAGATTTACAATAGTAAAGACGAATTAACTAGCAAAGCAGTGATTACATTGGATGATAAAGAAATAATTGAAACGGTTTTAATAAAGCACGAAGATGGCCGAAAAACAGTTTGCGTTTCTTCACAAGTAGGATGCCCGTTGGGTTGTGTTTTTTGCGCCACTGGCCAACTCGGTTTTACTAGAAATTTGACTGCTTCTGAAATAGTGGGACAAGTTTTATTTTGGAATCGTTATTTACAGGCGCAAAAAGAGAAAATAACCAATATTGTTTTTATGGGAATGGGCGAACCGTTTTTAAATTATGATGAAGTGATGAAAGCAATAAGAATAATAAACGGGAAAGATGGGTTTAATATTGCAGCAAGAAAAATCTCTGTTTCTACTGCTGGATTACCAGAACAAATTAGAAAATTTGCAGAAGAAGGATTACAGATTAATTTGGCAATTTCTTTGCATGCTCCAGATGATGATTTGCGGACAAAATTAATGCCGATTAATAAAAAATATCCGATTAAGGAAATTTTATCAGCAGTTGATTATTATATAGAAAAAACCAATCGCAAAGTTATGTTTGAGTATTTAATGATAGATGGTATCACTGATTCGGAAAAAAATGCGCGCGAGCTAGCTATTTTGTTAAACAAACCACTTTATATGGTTAATTTAATTTCATATAACCAAACTGATAAATATAAATCATCTTCAAAAGAAAAGATTGATAAATTCAAAAAGATTTTAAAGGAAGATGGTATTAATGCCAGTCAGCGCTTTAAATTTGGGCAGGATATAAAAGGCGCTTGCGGACAATTGGCAGGAGATGATTTGTCAAAGTAAGTATTTTTTTGGTAGAATTAAATAAAGGTCATTGGACGATAAAATAATATAAAATATCAAAAATATGGGAATCGGATGGGCTAATCAAAAACGTCTTGCGAGAAAATTAAAGAAAAGAGGAATAATCACAAAAAACAAACAAAGAAATAAAAAATAATTTAATTCGCCTAAAATCGCCATTCTGGCGATTTTTTGGTAAAATTAAGTAAGATATTAATAAAATTAAATATGAAAATTGCGTATTTTATAGGGACTCTTAAAAAAGAAGATGGCGTGACGCGGGTGCTCCTTGCCTTGATTGACCAAGCAAGAAAAAAAGGAATTGATTCTGTTATCATCACTGGTTGGGCAGAAGATGTTTCTATTTCTCCTGTTCCAGTTATACAGGTTCCTTCAGTTATTTTTCCGCTGTATAAAGCATATAGAATTTCTGTGTCAGGCATGCGAGGGTTCAGTAAAAGATTAGATGAATTTAAGCCAGATATAATTCATTTGCACAGCCCGGATACAATTGCCTGGTCAGCGCTAAAATACTCAAAAAAACATCATATCCCGATAATTGCCACTCATCATACTGATTTTTGTAAATATCTTGCCTATTACCATCTTTCAATTTTAAAGCCTCTGGTTTGGTTATTGTTGAGAAGATTATATAAACAGATGAATTTTACAACAACTCCATCCCAGGTCATATCTCAAGAACTGATTGGCAATAGAATACCAAATGTTCACACGCTTCCCTGGGGAGTGGATTTAGCCAACTTTAGCCCATCTTTCCGCTCCGATGACTGGAGGAAAGAAATTAACAAAGGGCAGGATAAAAGTATTTTGTTGTGCGTTTGCCGGCTTACCTGGGAAAAGGATTTACGCACTTTAGCAGATGCATATAAATTACATAGAAATAAAAGGGATGATTTTTCTATGGTTATAGAAGGCAGAACTTTCTAAAACTTATGCTTCGTCGGATATATTTGTTTTCCCCTCAACTACTGAAACATTTGGAAACGTTACAATAGAAGCAATGGCATCCGGACTTGTTCCAGTTGTCGCTAATGCGGGCGGTTCAATGTCCCTTGTAAAAGATGGAGAAAACGGGTTTTTAACAATACCAAAAGACCCTAAAGATTTTAGCCAGAAAATTGATTCTTTGCTGAATAATTCCGGAATAAGAGAGAAGATGAAAAAAATTGCTCTGGTATTTTCAAAAGATTTTACCTGGGGAAGAGTTTTTGATAAACTTTTCAGAATGTATATTCAATTATTGGAAAACAAGAATTAAAATATCGTAATAGATTATTATGTCGAGATATTTGACCCGCGAGGGGTTAGAAAAATTGAAAAAAGAATTAAATTATCTTGAAAATACAAAAAGAAAAGAGTTAGCTAAAACGCTTAAACACGCGATTTCTTTTGGCGATCTTAAAGAAAATGCTGCTTATCATGAAGCTAAGGATGCGCAAGGTTTTTTAGAAGGAAGGATTTCGGAATTAAAAGAAATTATTGGCACAGCAGAATTAGTTGAGAAAAGCAATAATCAAATAGATGGTGTTCAGATTGGTTCAACTGTTATTCTTAAATCTGAAAATGGAAAGGAGAAATTTCAAATTGTTGGGCCAGATGAGGCGGATATCTTGAATGGCAAAATTTCTTATAAATCACCTCTCGGAGAAATTATTTTAGGAAAAAAACAAGGAGAAACAGCAATGCTCAAAAATTCAGGAGAGGAAATAGAATATAAAATTGTTAAAGTGGAATAATATATTTTTCTTGGAGTTTTAAAACCGTATTTTTAGCGGTTTTTTGGTTAAGTTATCCACAGTTAAACCCTTTTTGACCGAAATTTGGACTTGGGGTAATATAAAGACATTAAAGATAACACTTGCTCCATTTGAGAGCGAGTTTGTTTGCTAAAGATGACTAAAATCATAAAAGTTAAAAAAAGAGACGGGTCAATTGTTGAATTTGAACAAGAGAAGATATCAAAAGCGATATATAAAGCCATCACTGCAACGGGGCAAGGAGATGGCGTTTTATCTAAACAGCTTTCTAAAAAAGTAGCTGATATTTTAGGCAGGCGTTTTCAAGAGAATGAAATTCCAGATGTTGAACAAATTCAAGATATCGTGGAGGAGGTTTTAATTGCAGAGAATTTAACTGAAACAGCAAGAGCTTATATTCTTTATAGGGAGCAAAGAAGAATAACCAGAGAAGCGGTTGCTGCCAGCGAGGAAGCTGTTGATAGAATTGACCAATATCTCGGGCGGCTTGATTGGGAAGTTCAAGAAAATGCCAATATGACCTTTTCTTTACAAGGGCTTAATCATTACGGAGTTTCATATATTGTCAAAAAATATTGGCTGAATAAAATTTATCCAAAAGAAATCCGACAGGCAGTAGAGAATAATGATTTTCACATTCATAATTTGGATACTCTTGGCCTTTATTGCGCGGGGTGGGATTTATATGATTTTTTGCTCCGCGGATTCGGTGGAGCTCAAGGGAAAGTGGAATCCAAACCACCGAAACATTTCAGAGCTGTTTTAGGACAAGTT
This sequence comes from Candidatus Parcubacteria bacterium, assembly GCA_026395615.1. Classification (GTDB taxonomy): domain Bacteria; phylum Patescibacteriota; class Minisyncoccia; order Minisyncoccales; family PEYH01; genus PEYH01. Next base: position 12,513 of record JAPLYH010000018.1, read on the forward strand.
GTTAATTTTTTATATACTTTGCAAGGCGAAGTCGCCGGCGCAGTGGCTTTTTCTAATTTTGATACTTTGCTAGCTCCTTTTATCCGTTACGATAATTTGAATTATGAGCAAGTAAAACAATCGTTGCAGGAATTTCTTTTTAATATGGCGGTTCCTACCAGAGTAGGATTTCAGAATCCTTTTTCTAATATAACTCTGGATTTAAGCCCATCCCCGGTGTTTGCTAATCAGCCGGTTATTTGGGGAGGCAAGCCCCAGAAAGAAACTTATGGCGAGTTTAAAGAAGAGATGCGGGTTTTTGATAAGGCATTATACGAAACAATGCTTGAAGGAGATAAATACGGCCGGCCTTTTCATTTTCCAATTCCAACGATAAATATAACAAAAGATTTTCCTTGGGATGATCCGGTTTTTGATTTGATTTTTGAGGCCTCAGCAAAATATGGAATTAATTATTTTGCCAATTATATAAACTCTGAAATGAGCCCTGATGACGTAAAGAGCATGTGCTGTCGTTTGAGATTGAACTTAAAAGAGCTTCATAATCGTGGTGGCGGAGGATTATTTGGAGCAGGAGCATTAACGGGAAGTATCGGAGTGGTTACGATTAATCTTCCAAAAATCGGTTATCTTTCCAAGACCAAAAAAGATTTTTTTGAACAACTCGGTAAAACAATGGATCTAGCCAAGGAGAGTTTGGAAATTAAAAGAAAAACAATAGAGAATTATATTGAAAAAGGACTTTATACATACTCTAAATATTATTTAAATGGAGTCAAGCAAGGCAGAGGCGCTTATTATGCTAATCATTTTTCTACTATTGGCTTAATCGGAATGAACGAAGCGCTTGTTAATTTTCTAGGAGAAGATATCGCTTCAAATAATGGGAGAAAATTTGCTCTTGATATAATGGATTTTATGAGAGATCGACTTTTGCAGTATCAAAAAGAAACAGAGCATATGTATAATTTAGAAGCAACGCCCGCAGAAAGTACCGGTTATCGCTTGGCCCAAAAAGATAGAGAAAAATATCCGGGCATTATCACCGCCGGCGTTCCAGAATTTCCATACTACACAAATTCCAGTCAATTGCCGGTTAACTATACTGATGATGTTTTTGAGGCGCTGAAACTTCAAGATGATTTACAATCTCGTTATACAGGCGGTACGGTTTTACATATTTTTGCCGGCGAACGAATGTCAAATGCGGAATCGGTTAAAAGTTTAGTAAAGAATGTTTTTACTAAATTCAAATTGCCATATATCACTTTGACCCCTACTTTTTCCATTTGTCCGGTCCATGGGTATATTG
>JAPLYH010000041.1 GCA_026395615.1 Candidatus Parcubacteria bacterium
TTTGTGATGATTGCTTCGCTTTGATTGAGATTTTCCGGGATATTTCCTGTGAAAAATTCTTTTATATTGATGGGCTACATTATGCTACTGCCTACAACGATAAACTCGTTAAATCAATAATTCATTCTTGCAAATATGCTCGTATTAAAGAATTAACTCGTCCATTAGCTGATTTAATTATAGCCCACTTTAAATTATTGGACAATCAAACGATGTTATCAACCCAATTATTTTCTAAAGAGCAAAATTCTTCCAATTTAATCGTCTGTTGTGTACCTATTCATAAGAAAAAATTGAAAAACAGAGAATTCAACCAATCAGAAGAAATTGCCAAACATTTGTCCGAAGAATTTGGATTAAATTTTATCAAAGATTTAATTATTAAAATAAAAAATACTCCTCCCCAAGCCGAACTTTCAAAAGATGAACGCAAAAAAAATATTACTAACACTTTTGAAATAAATCCGTTGCTAAAAGACGTTATAAAGGACAAAAACATCTTGTTGGTTGACGATGTTTTTACAACCGGCTCAACAATGGAAGAATGCAGTAAGATTTTGAAGCAAAACTGCGCCCAAAGTGTTTGGGGCGCAGTCGTTGCCAGAGATTAAATTATTGGCAGTGCACTCAGGTTAAATCATTATAAATACAAGTGACACAAATATTTTCTGAACTATTTCCCAGCGAAAATTTTGTGCATGCGAACTGAGATTATAAAATTTCGTCAATAAGTTTTGCTTCAAATGCTTTATTTGCATCAAAATATTTATCTTGATTGGCCATATCTGCTATGTGTTCAATCTTATCGCCAGATCTTTCCGCATATATCTCATAATATTTATCGTCCAAAGACTTAAAGGTATCCAGTGCTGCTTGTGCGTTTATTACAGAACCAGTCACCTGTACGGTACTTTTATGGAGCATTACGCGGCTATTAGCGGTCATTAAGCGCTTCTCGCAGCCCTGTAAGATAAGAGAAGCACCCGAATAAGCAATTCCTGAAACTACACCAATAATGTTTCTGTCGGATTTTTTTAGCAGATCATATATACCAAGAGATGTATGAGTATCTCCACCAGGTGAATTTATAAAAACTGTAATATCATCACCAGCTTTGGTTTGGCTAATCAATTCTGAAAAGCGTTTGGTGAATACGGTAAAAAAATCTTTATTATCTATAGGGCCATTTACCCAGATTGGATTTTTGAATTGATAAGGCATATGAATTACACAATAAAATTTTTCTATGGCGAACCGCTCGGGTTAAGTGCCCCGAATGTACAATCAGCATAAGGATTATTTAGGGTCAATTCTGGAAGTTTGCTGACCCGTCTCGGTCAGAAGCTTATGAGAGAGATTATCCAACAATTGTCTGACCGCATTAATAGGTCTTGCGCCCCCAACGTGCATTGGCTCCCTAATATCAAGGTCTTTGTATTTCTCTAATTCTGTTGGTTTTCTAAATGCATTTGTCATTACACCCACGACTACATTGTTTCTTTCAAACATGAGAGGACAGCCGCTATTCCCAGGATTGTTAATCGCATCCACAAGAATAAATACTCGTTTTTGATCCTGATTGAATTTGATAGTGCTCACAACACCTGTGTTTAGCACCTCTGTCCATCCCCAGCCTTCATTCATAATAACAGCTGCATACGGATAACCAATAAAGCAAACTTTGGCTCCTTCTTTAACATTATCCGAATTTCCAAGTTTTAGTTCTTCAACTATGGAATTAGCTAAAGTATCAACCTCATAAATTGCAACGTCATTTTCTTTGTCTTTATCAATTAACTTAAGTGGGCGCCATTCATATAGGGAACCATCTGCCTTGATAGGAACGAGAGCTCGTAAATTAGGGACATTTGTGATGGCAAAACTAGTGGGTGGATCAGGGTTAATAATGTGATAACACCCAGCTACTCTATTCTTGTTCTTTGAAATAACAAAGGCGCTGCCAACTATCATAATTTTGCTTTGATCGTCTGGTATTATGTATCCAATTGCCAAAACAGCCAGTTTCGCCTTTTTAATTCTTTTTTCTCGATTATTGAATACGGATATTAACATTTTAGTGCTTCGTGTTGACTAGCCGTGTGAGGTGAACTTGAAACTTTAATCAAATAAATCTGAACAAACGGAGGCCCCCGGAGTCATTTTTATAGCTGGTCCCTTTAAATCAGCCTCGAGACAAAATTGCATTCCGCGCCCAGAGCGTTTTACATAACACCTGATAATTCTAGGGTCAGCGAATCTAAACTCGGTTTCTTCTATTAGCTCTTGTAGGCAGTCCGCTAGTTTATCTCTCTGTGAAAAAAGTTTATTATTTTCAAAAATCAGACCAAGTGTTTGTAGAACTGTGATAAGTCTTTGAATTACATCAGTTTTATTAAACACCGCAGAACGGCCAAAGATAGTTCCGCCTTTTTCAGAAACTGAAATAAAATTCATTACAAATGAATTTACGTGGTTAAAAGAGACGCCCCTATCTCTGCTTTCGCTATGCGCAACAAAGTTAGATAGATCTAATAAAATCTGATCGTTGGAAAAACTTGGTCTAAGCCAGATAAATAAAAGTCCCACGTCAGAGCATATAAAATCTGCGGTACAAATCTTATTAAGAATTTTCTGTATTTTTTCTGTTTTCATAAAGCGGGACACTCGGGTTAAGTACTATTTATTTGAAGGTGTTTCGAGGTCTTCAGAAGGTCATCAATCCGAGGCATGTGGGTCGGGGTCTTTTTACTTAAAAAATATCAATCTTATTACCCAAACAACTAAACCCAAAACTCCGATGTAGATTATGGGGACAAACAATAGAGAACTGGCGCCAAAAACAATATCTTGAATTCGTTGTTTTGTTCTTTGGAATGCAACAACCGGCGCAACGAATAATACACTTATTAAGAATTTTCTGTATTTTTTCTGTTTTCATAAAGCGGGACACTCGGGTTAAGTACTATTTATTTGAAGGTGAATTAGTTGGAGAACACACCAGACAGCTGTCATCACGGCTTCGCTTCTATGAATAGGTTTTCCTAAGGCATTTATTTGTTCTCCTAATTCTTTCATAGCCATTGGATCGTCAATATTTTTACCCTGCGATTTTGCTTCGGCAATTATTTTATCAGCAGAATCAGCTCTCACCTTTAATGTTTCTAAAAAGAAAACATCATTGCTTTTAACTTCGGATAAATTACTTAAGCCGAAAATCTGGCCAGATCTATATCTACCAGTCATATAATTTGACCTAGAATATAAATCGGCCAAAATTTGTTCTCCTTTACTTAAATCTTCAAATTTTTTAGTTTCCATGGTGATTTAATTATTATAGCCTACCTAAAACATTTTAGGCATTCGGATCGCTCCGATAATAAGTTTTCTTGGCGGAGAGGGTGGGGTTCGAACCCACGATGCCCTTTCGGACATAATAGTTTTCAAGACTATCCCTTTCAACCGCTCAGGCACCTCTCCAATTCTTCAAATAATATCTAAAACTTGTGCGGAGAGGGTGGGATTCGAACCCACGAGGGGATATGACTCCCCTAACACATTAGCAGTGTGCCACTTTCGACCACTCAGTCACCTCTCCTAAAATGGGTACTATCCATATACTAACCTATCTCTTATATCTTTTCAAATGTTTTGGATTATGCGACCCGAAAATATCAAAATATGCTTTAACGTCTTTTATACTATCAATCCGAATGTCCCTATTATCAAACATTCTGGGATTTAACTTATTCTTTTTTAGAATATTAAATACGGATTTACGTAAAGGGTTAGAATAACTAGTAAAAGCGAGTTTCTTATAGCTATAACTTTTCCCATTTGATTTATAACTATGAGTAAACACACAGCCATCAGTGTCAAAAAGCCCACGGACACAAGCGATTGAATACTTACTATTTCTTTTAATCCAATCAGGAATGTCCACTTGTTGCTTGATCTTATTTCCTTTTTTGAGTCCGAGTTTCTCAACACAGAAACGAACTAACTCACTTCTAGACACAGAATAATTGATAACATTACCCTCTTTTTTATAATAAGTTCCTACGGGAACATCAAATAATCTTTTAATTAAAGACACTACAAATTTACCAAAATCTCTATCGTCGATTGCATTAAGAGAAATTGTAATTTGTCTCTGAGTAATACTTCCATCACCTAAAACTATACCAACAAATTCAGCCAAGTTTTCAGAAAATTTTGGTTTTTTTATAAAATTAACTGCGGAAATGATTTTTGAATTATATTGTCCCTTCTCATACCACCATTTATACCATCTCTTTTTACGATATTCTGGATCTCCTCCTATCCTCCCATATTTCTTATAAACTGCTATCCCGCCCGCAGAGGAAAAATTTTTTGTATACCAATAGTCGTTTTTTAATATAACATTCTTCGGAAAAATAACCTCGCTCTTCCTACACAGTTTTTTAAGAGAATCTAAATCCATGGAAAATTTACCTCTTCTCCAATCTCTAATTGTTCTTTTGGATAAATTACAAAGTTTTGCAGCATCTTCCACTCCGATACGAGACAAAATATTATTCATTAATTTCTTTTGTTGTTCTGGGGCTATGAAAACACGCATTAATTTTAGAATTAATGATTCTGCTATACCTCCATATTATCATAAAAAATAAAATTCTACTATATCAATGAAGATGCGGGAGACAGAGCAAGCTCTGTCTCCCGCTTTTCGGATCATGCGCACAGGCATGTGCCCACGCCTCCTCGCCGTCGCTTCATCCGCGCCACAAACGGCACGACAAGACCGATGCAGATCGGAAGAATGATGATGGATGCCAGCCAACCAAGATAGTAAAGCACTAGCCCCCAAAAACCACTCTTTTGATAGAACACCGGCCCTATGAGCAAGGCAACAGTCCGAAATCCACGCCATCTGTCCAAAGACACAGTAAACCGAGCCCAAACCACAATAGAACGCGCATGGCCACCTCCTGTGGGTAACGTGACTCTCTGTTTGATACAATATAATATTTAACAACAAAAGTCAATGGTTGAATCTGTACTCGTTTTGTGCTAATTTTAAACCAAGTCCCCGTAGTTTAATGGATAGAATATTTGGTTGCGGACCAAAAGACTGGAGGTTCGACTCCTCCCGGGGACACAGAAAATTACGCGGCCGGGGCGCGTAATAATCTCGTAATAAAACTATGCAATTATCAACTCCTGTTGGAGAAATTCCAAAAATCGGACCTGTTTATATAAAAAAACTTGAAAAAATGGGGGTGAGAACAGTTCACGACCTTCTTTTTTATTTCCCCCACCGCTACGAGGATTTTTCTAATGTCAAAAAAATATCTCAATTAAAAATAAACGAAACTGCCTGTATTAAGGGTGAGGTTTTAAAAATTGAAAACCAGGCGACGTTCAGAAGAAGATTTTCTTTAACAAAAGTTGTTATAAAAGATGACAGCGGAACAATGCAGGCAACCTGGTTTAACCAGCCATACTTAATTCAATCTATTAAACCAGGAGATGTTATTTGTTTGGCTGGAAAAATTTCCATCGGCAAAGAAGGCGCTTATTTTTCAAATCCTGTTTATGAAAAAATATGGTCTAAATCAGATGGCAAGCAAAACGAATTCACTCATACCGGAAGAATCGTGCCGGTTTATCCGGAAATCAGAGGAGTTTCTTCAAGATGGTTAAGATTTATCATCAGGCCTCTATTAAAAGAACTATCTGATAAAATTTCTGAAACTCTGCCAGAGGAAATTGTAAAAGAAAATAATCTTTTGCCAATTAAAAAAGCAATTTCTGAAATCCATTTCCCGACTTCCTTAAAAATGGCGGAAAAAGCAAAATATAGATTCGCTTTTGAAGAATTATTCTTACTGGAATTATTTGTTTTAGGGAAAAAAGAAGAAATCTCCCGATTCAAAACAATTCCAATGCCTATTAAAGTGGAAATGATTCAAAGATTTGTAAAATCACTCCCTTTTAAATTAACTGATTCGCAAAAAAAAGTTTCTTGGCGAATTTTAAAAGATATGGAACGAAGCAGGCCAATGACTCGCCTGCTCCAAGGGGATGTTGGCTCTGGAAAAACAGTTATCGCGACAATGGCCAGTTTGAATGTTATTAAATCCGGCAACCAAGTCGCTTTTATGGCCCCTACGGAAATTCTTTCCAAACAACATTTTGAAACTCTCGGTTCTCTATTACAGGATTGCAATATAAACATCGGATTGCTCACTTCAAAAACAGATAAATTTATTTCTAAAAAATTAAAAAGACAAGCAGTGGAAATATCCAGGAAAAAACTTTTAGAGAATACCCTTAAAGGAGAAATAGATATTTTAATAGGCACTCATTCTTTAATTCAGGACAAGGTAAAATTCTTAAAATTAGGATTAGTAATTCTTGATGAACAACACCGATTTGGAGTAGAACAACGCGCTAAGCTTCATCGCGCCGGCAAAAACATTATTCCTCATCTTTTATCTATGACTGCCACCCCTATTCCCCGCACCCTAGCCCTAACAGTTTATGGGGATTTGGATTTATCTTTGATAGACGAGATGCCTAAGGGAAAAAGAAAAGTTAAAACTTTATTAGTTCCACAAAAAGACAGGAAAAAAATCTATAAACTGATTGAGGAAGAAATAAACAAGGGCAGGCAGGCGTTCGTAATTTGCCCGCGCATTGAGGAAAAAGAATTAGAAGAGGGCGAAGAGGATAAATCTGGCTGGTCAGAAGTAAAAGCGGTTAAAGAAGAATACGAACGATTATCAAAGGAGGTTTTCCCTCAATTTAAAATGGCTATGCTCCACGGGAAAATGCCGGCAACAGAAAAAAACAGAATAATGAAGGATTTTAAGAGACAAAAAACCGATATTTTGGTCTCAACCTCTGTTGTTGAGGTTGGAATAGATATACCCAATGCAACAGTTATGGTAATTGAGGGGGCAGAAAGATTCGGCTTATCTCAGCTCCACCAATTCAGGGGAAGAATAGGAAGGCAGGGCGACCAGGCATATTGCCTGTTATTCTACAACGCCCGTTCTAAAAATGCTTATGCCCGACTCAGAGCCTTAGCAACTATTGATAATGGATTAAAGTTAGCAGAAAAAGATTTGAAAATAAGAGGACCGGGACAATTCTTGGGAACAAAACAGTGGGGATTGCCCGATATTGCGATGAATGCTTTGGATGATTTCTCTTTAGTGGAAAAAACCAGAGAAACGGCAAAAGATGTTTTAGTAAAAGACCCGGAACTAAAAAATCTCCCCTTTTTAAGGCAGAGATTAGCTTCATTTCGCAAAAATATTCATTTAGAGTAATTTCTTCCTGTGTTTTGGAGTAGGCCAGAAGCCCATATATTTGCCTAAAAGCAATCTTGTTTGAGCATCTATTGCCGGGAAAGCTGTAAAAAATATCATTGTAAATGGCACTAAAACCCACTGAAAACACGCCCATAAAATATTTAATTTCGGTCTTTTAGAATCTGGTTTCGGAGGCAAAAGATAAAAAGTGTAATACATGGAAATAATCAAGCCGAGCGTAGAAATGGTTAAAATCCTCCCGAGTATCTTTGGCAAATTATACGAAAAAATTGTTTGAGTAAATTCTGCTCCACCGAGAAAGATTGGCAACCAACCCAAAACAAAAATAAGGATTGGCGCACAAGCCCAGTTCCAGTGTCCCTCTATAACTTCAAATGCTAAAGAAATTTTTCTCTTAAGAGGAATTTTTTTATTCTTTAAAAATCCAAAAGTAAAATAAGCGATTTCTCCGGCGCCGTACGCCCACCTTCTCTGTTGTTTATACATATTAATAATCGTTCTTTTAAAAGTCTCTGCCGCATTCGCATCCATAGAGATAGAACAATTCAATGGTTCTACGCGGTAATCACCATCATAATACAGAAGGCATTGCCAAAAAATTCTTGAATCATCAGAAACAACATCTGTCTGCTTAAAATTAACATCCACTAACGCCTTAAACGGCATTGAGTGCGAAGAAAAAGTTATCAGTTTTTCTGGTCTTTGTTGATTTATTAAATGCCAAAAACTGGAAGAAAACGAAAAAACTCTTGAAATCCCCGGCGCCTGCCAAACATTGTTTAAAAATAACGGTATAGGTTGAAAACTAGTACGCAAAGGCTTCGGGGTGGTTAAATAATGATAGGTCAAGCAACTGAAATAATTAGCTGATACGACGGTATCTATATCAAAAGATGAAAAAATAATTCTTTCAAAAGGGATGCTCAATACTAATGCTAATTCTTTTGCCTTTTTCGCTGCCCAAGTTTCATTTGAGGACTTAGCAGCTATTTCTCCTGGCAAATCTTTCGGATGAATGGTTATAAAAAATTGATAAAAACTGTTTTTAAACTCTTGATTTATTCTTTGAGCCAAATCGTTATTAAAATCTTCGCCTGCCCTTTCTTCTTGAGCTAAAATAACAATCATCCTGTCTTTTGGATAATCTGTCACTAATAACGACTTAATAGAGTCCCTAACAACCTCATATGGCTCTTTGTACATCGGTAAAATCACTAAGTGATAAATATCTTTCCAGTCAGTTATAGGCAAGCCATTAGATACTCTGTTAAGATTATTCAATTTATCCAGCCAATTAATTTCCTTGTTCTCTTTCATTTTGCGGTAACTTGCTCTCATATGAAAAGAAAAATATAGAGTCTTAGAGAGCCAATATATTACAAAGATGATAATAAAAATAGAAACCCAAATTGGTCTGAAATAAGACAATAAGATAGCTGCGATAAAACTCAACCAAGTCAAAAGGCCGGGCAACATTTCCAAAAAACGAAACAAAATTCGCTCCCCTGTTTTTTTCAGGTCGGATGCGAAGGCAATTCTTAGATAATATTTATCAGACATAAGGCGAAAATTTACGCGGCCCTACGGGGAGTCGAACCCCGGTCGTCAGGTTGAAAACCTGGTGTCCTAACCACTAGACGATAGGGCCAATATCTGTTGTTAAAGGTGGCTTTATAATAGACAAAAAGTTGTAAAAATTCAAGTGTCCTGATATTCTAAATAGAAATATAATATAATATTTATAGCCCTAGATTATGAAAATATTAGCCATCGAAACTTCGTGCGATGATACTTGTATGGCTTTGGCGGACTATTCCGCCAAAAATTTTAAATTATTGTCTAATCTTATTTCATCGCAAGTAGAAATTCATAAAAAATGGGGTGGCGTATATCCGACACTCGCAAAGAGAGAACATCAGAAAAATTTAACACCATTATTGATAAAAGCTCTTAAAGAAAGTGGACTTCTCTTAAGGCCAAAGACCAATTCAAATACCAATTATAAGATCCAGATTCTAAACCAAATTTTAGAGAGAGAGAATGTCCTTTATAAACAATTAATAAAATTCTTAGAAAATTACCAAAAACCTAAAATTGATTATATCGCAGTGACAATTGGACCCGGGCTTGATCCTTGTTTATGGACAGGAATAAATTTTGCTAAAGCGCTTGCCTATTGGTGGGATATTCCGATAATTCCAATAAATCATATTGAGGGACATATCCTTGCTAATTGGTTATCGCCGACTAACTCTAAATCAGACGAAATAAAATTTCCAGCGATTTGTTTAATAGTAAGTGGCGGACATACTCAAATTATTTTAATCAATAAAATCGGGCAATACAAAATTATCGGCGAGACAAGAGATGATGCTGCAGGAGAAGCATTTGATAAAATAGCGAGAATTCTCGACCTCGGTTATCCTGGAGGACCAATCATCTCTCAACAAGCTGAGCAATCCTTACTAAAAAATAACAAATTATCAATAAAGCTGCCACGCCCGATGTTAAACACCAAAGATTATGATTTCAGTTTTTCTGGACTTAAAACTGCAGTATTGTATGATTATATTAAAAGAAGTTCGGCAACTAAAAAATCAAAATCATATATTCAGGCAATGGCAAAAGAAGCCCAGCAATCGATTATTGATGTATTAATCAAAAAAACCATTAAGGCAACCAAAGATTATAAAGCAAAAACAATTATGCTCGGCGGAGGAGTTGCTGCCAACAAAGAATTGCGGCAACAATTTAAAATAAAAATTCAACAATCAAATCCAGACACTAAACTAATTGTTTCAGAATCAAAATTCTGCACTGACAACGCAGCAATGATAGGAATAACTGCCTGCCAAAAAATCATTAAGAAAAAAATAGTAAATTGGAAAAAAATTAAGGCAGAACCTAATTTACGAATAACAGATTAGATAATCTATGTTTCAATACCCAATTTTTATAATATTAGGACTTATCCCAAGCTTTATCTGGCTCCTTTTTTATTTAAGAAAAGATAAAAGGCCTGAACCGAATGAAATGGTAATAAAAATCTTCATATATGGAATGGCGACCACTCTTCCTGTCGCCTTGATAGAATGGGGCTTTGTAAATGTGCTTAAAAAATTTGACCTCTCCTCCACCATGATGTTGGCGATTTATTTTCTTTTGGGCGTTGCTTTAGTTGAGGAAGTGGCAAAATATTTAATAATAAGAATCAGAATATTGGGAGACCCTGAATTTGATGAACCTATAGATGCGATGATTTATATGATTATCGCAGGATTGGGGTTCGCTGCCCTAGAAAATATTTTGGTTCTTTTTGTTTTAAAACAGCCCGACCTGATGGAAAAAACTATTTTAACTTTAACCGGCAGATTTATCGGGGCAACCTTTTTACACGCCCTCTGCTCGGCAAATATCGGATTCTTTTTAGCCCTTTCCTTAATAAAAAAGAAAAAGAATTTACTATATCTTACCGTCGGTTTAGCGGTATCAATCATCTTGCATGGGGTATATAATCTTGCTATAACAATAGAAGGATGGTCTAAAACAATTATTATTATAACAATGCTTTCCGGACTATTTTTGTTAGTTTGGTACGAATTTAAAAAGGTTAACAAGTTAATACTTTATGGGATGAAGCAAGCGGACAATTAAAACAAACACATGTTTAAAAAATCGCATTCAAAAAAAATTGAAAAAGATAATGAGCAAAATCAAAACCAATGGCTGCCCGAAAATAATGAGGGCGAATTGGCGATTGATGCTTATGAAACAGAAAAAGAGATCGTTATTCAATCAACAATTGCGGGCATAAGCGCCAGCGACTTGGATATTTCAACAGAAGACGATATGTTAATCATTAAGGGTTCCCGCAATAAGCCGGATTGCGAAGAAGTAAAAAATTATTTTCAACAAGAATGCTATTGGGGACCATTTTCAAAAAAAATCATCTTGCCAGAAAAGGCAAAAATAGAATCTGCCAAAGCAACTGTAACAAATGGGGTTCTCACTCTTAAAATCCCCAAAATTCAAGCTATCTCAAAGAAAAAAATCGCAATAAAGGACAAATAAATGACTAAAGCTAATTGGCTTTTAATAGTTTTGATTTCTCTCTCATTCCTAACTCATTTTATGTTCCTTAATTACCCATCAGAAGTGGTTTTCGATGAATATTATTTCGGCAGATTTGCTTCTGATTATCTCACTAAAACATCCTATTTTGACATTCATCCTCCTCTTGGAAAAATGATACTCGCTGGCGCTGGTGAGATTTTTAACATTAAAACAAATTGCACGTTTGAAAAAATCGGTTATCCTTGCTCGTCAGATATTTTTCTAGCTCTAAGATTTTTACCAGCACTTTTTGGAACTTTATTAATTTTGTTATTCTATGCTCTTATAAAACTTTTAATTACTTCTGATACGACTGCTCTTATTGGGGGATTCTTACTTTTATTTGAAAACTCTATTCTTGTTCAATCAAGACATATACTTATTGATATTTTTCTATTATTTTTTGGTCTATTAGGAGTTTATTTATATTTTAGAGCTGAAAAATCTATTACGAAAAATAAAAAATATTTATTATATATTCTTTCTGGATTAAGTCTGGGCGCTTGTGTTTCAATTAAATGGACAGGAATCGGATTCTGTATAATTATACTTTTTTCAATGATGTTGCGAATGGCGGATAAGAAACTGAATTTTAAAAAATTTTTCACATTTGGGTGTTTAATTGCTATTCCAATAATAACCATTTATCTCGCACAATTCTGGATACATTTTCAGCTCCTTCCGTCAGGTGGAGAAATAGATGCTTTTTTGGGAAAAAATTTCCAAGAATTATCTTTTCCAGAGAAAATACTTGGTATCAACAGAGCTATGCTAAATGCTAATCAAAATATAGCGTCTTCTTCTCATCCAGCTAGCAGTAAATTTTATCAATGGCCATTAATGTATAAACCTATTACATATTGGAGCGAAGAATCAAATGAGAATAATGCTCAAATCAATCTTTTCGGAAATCCTGTAATCTGGGGATTATCCAGTTTAGGAATATTAATTCTTGTTTTTTCCATATTTTTTGAGACCCTAAGAAGGGAAATATATAGCTCTGATTTTATCGCTTTCTTTTTATTAACATCGTTTATATTCCCGCTTCTTCCCTTTGTCTTTATATCTCGCTCAACTTTTTTATATCATTATTTTCCATCTTATCTCTTCGCTATATTAAATCTATCAATCATTCTTAACTGGATCTATAAACACAATAAAAAGTTTTTATGGATTATTATATCAATTATTATAATGGGCTTTATTATGGTTTTACCAAGAACATTTGGAGTTTCTTTCGATTTTTGGTTATAAAAGAATTATTAAATATACAAAAACGCCTGTCAACGGGCGTTTTTGTATAATATTCAGATGCCGAGGGTGGGAGTTGAACCCACAAGCCTTACGGCGCTAGCTCCTAAAGCTAGTGTGTTTGCCAATTTCACCACCTCGGCCGAATTTTTCGATAACTCTCTTTAAGTTATCCTTTTCTTCAAAAAAAATCAACCTCCTTTTTAAAAAGGAGGTTGATTTTTCGATATAAACTCAAGAAAAATAACTCTTATTATTTTGTTGTCGCTCCCCAAAGCATAGTTAATACTACACCAACCAATCCTCTAGCTAAAACAGCAACAGCTAAACCAATTAAAGCGTAAATAAGGAAATTTTTTGCCTTTGTCACCTGTTCTGGATTACCGCCTGCTGTTACAAACATATAAGCAGAAATCATAAGCATTAAAACCACAACCACTATTAAGAAACCAAATATATATTTAATAATTTCTTGAAGCAACAAATTCGGATCTAAATCTGGTGGCTCTGTTGGGCTCGGTGTTAATGTCACAGTAGGAGGAGAAGCTGCCGCTAATGCTAATAACGGCGCAAAACATAATCCTCCGATTACAACTAAACTCATTATCCCTAATATTTTCTTGTTCATTGTTTTTATTGATTATTTTTTCAATTAACCGACCTTTAAAATTTTATTTCATTATACATATCATTTTAATCCACGGTCAAAAAAAAGCAAGGGGTTTGTCCACAGACAACTAAATTACGACTTATGTTGTAGTGGTACTAACATTTAATACATTGAAAACTAAACCAATAATTCCTCTCGCTGCCAATATTAATGCATAACCGATTATAGTATAGATAATTATCTGCTTTCCCTTAGTTAATTGAGTTGGGCTTCCAGCTGCGGCAATTATGGTAATACCGCCAAGCATTATCAGGGCAACCGCTAAACTGCTTAAGATGTAAAAAATCACGTTGACAATTGTTTTAGCAAGTTCTGCCGCTGTCCCGGCTACTAAGGGATTAAGGCCCTGTCCTCCTCCCCCTCCAGTTGGTGTTGGCGGCACTGTACTGACTGTTACTGTTGCCGACAATCCAATGGATTCGGGAGTATTATTGCTTGCCGACATGCCAATGCTTTTAGGAGAAACTAAAAACGTGCCAGCGGTATTATAAGTATGACTAAAGGGAAAACTGCACTTAACGGTTTTTTCTTCCCACCTTTCGGCTGCAGATTGCATACAAGGACATTCGGCGCTGGCATATAATGTTTCCCCAGTTTGCGGATCCGTTCCAGAAGACACCATAATATCTTCATACCCCGAACCATCGCCAAAGTCTATTTTAGCCAACGTGGTGCTATATCTCTGGTTTAAACAAGTCACTTCAATAGTAACTGTTCCGTTGACGGTTTGCCCTACTAATAAATTGGTAGGATTAATGTCAGAAATAAAAATATTGCTTTCAAAACTTCCGGTCGGAGTAGGCGGCGGAGTTGGAGTGGGAGTTGGGGTGGGAGTAGGAGTAGGGGGAGGCGTAGGGTTAGTAACGCTCACTGTTATATTTTGACTATTTGCGGCAGGTGATATGTTTTGCGCTAATACTTGAATTGAAAAATCTCCTTCATTGGCATAAGTATGTTGGGCGGAAAAAGTACAAGTTTGCGGAGGAGCGGCATAATCAGCTGGCATAGAACAAGAATAATTATTATGTTGTCCATCACCCCATCCCACATAAACAGAGTTATTAAGAAGACTATAATTTGATGTTACTGTTACGGTAAAACTTATTGGTTGGCCTAATTCAATACTCGAAGAGTTCCCACTTATATTAACACTTGGAGTATCAGCGGAAACGCCTGACCCCCAAGATAATGATAAAATGACCACAGATAATAAAAAAGAAAATTTTATAAAGTTATTTTTCATAGATTAAAGACCAAAAATTGTTCTAACTAATGCTATTATTCCCTTTGCAGCAGTAACGATTGCTGCTCCCACTAATGAATAAATGACTATTTTCCTGCCAGTAGCGAATTTCTGTGGATCTCCTCCAGAACCAACCATATAATATGCTCCTATTATAATCATTAATACCGCTATAATTAAAGATATTGGCCAAAGCCAGCTTAAAACTTTTGTAAGCATGTTATCAAAATTTCCACCTCCAACTATTGGGTCTTTAAATTGAATATCTCCTGTTTGGGCAAAGATACTAGAACCAATTAAGAGGCCGAGTAAGCAAAGAGAGATATAAGAATAATATTTTTTCATAATTTTATAGAAAAGTTACATCTGATGCAAAAAATGAAGTCATTGCCTTTATTATTAAGATTATACCAAGAATTACAGAAGTATATAAGATGATTTTTTTTCCTAAAACAATTTTATTCATATCTAAGCCTGCAAACATTATCAAAAATCCGCCAGTAATTATCAATAAAGGACACAGAACAATTGCAACCCAAAACATAGTTCCAATAATACTATCAAATAATTCTCCAAAGGTTTTAGCTTTCAAAGGATTCAAATCCTGATTACCGGGAGTTGGAGTCGGTGTAGTGGTGGGAGTTGGAGAGGGATTTGTCTCTATTTGACAATTACTATTACAACCATCTCCAGAGTTATTGTTATTATCATCACAAGCCTCACCTGGTTCCAATCTCCCATTTCCGCACCGTTCCAATAAATGGCAACACACCGGCCGACTATTATTAAAAGAAGTTGTCGGATCAATAGCTGAATCACAAGGATGTGCCGCATACTTACAACATCTGATATCAAAAACATCAAGGAGAATCACTGGAGAATATGGATCTGTACAATGGGGATCAGCCGCAAGTGTTTTATAAGGATAAAAACAAAACAAAAAAACAACCGCTATCGGAAATATGGATAAATAAATATTTTTTTTAAATCTTATATCCATAAATATTTATTTAAGCCACCCTTACTTTTTCATAATATTCAAAACGAAATTTATAATAGCTCTCGATGCTGTTGCTATGGCAAATCCGATTAAGGCCCATATTACTATCTTTCTGCCTAGATCAGTTTTCGAAGGACTTCCGCCAGAAGTTGCCATTACATAACCACCGATAATTATCATCAAAATACAAAGAGGCATCAGCGCAGTAAAAATATAAAAAACCATCTGCCATATAAATTCCACTATATCATTTGCCAATAATGGATTATCATATTTGTCTAAATTTGGAGTTGGGACAACTGGGCAATCGCTATCATTTGCATTATTACAACCAAGTCCGCAACAACTATTTCCTCCAGCGCATCCGCAATCAGGGTCTTCATTGATTGTACAATTATTAGGACAATCATCATTACAAGCCCCATCAGTAACACAAGGTAATCCTGGAGTCACTTGAATTTGAGTTGTTTCTGTTACACAACACTGATCAAGGCCATCTCCCATTAATCCTGAATCAGAAAAGACTGCTGGCGAAAAACAATCGCCTGAAGTAGTCGGCATACCCTCACCATATATATAACACATTGTAGCTGTAATAGTATAACTTCCCTCATTAGCATACTGGTGTGAAAAGATATTACCGTAAGCATCTTCATGTGAACAATCCCACCCAAAATCCCCATTATTACAAATTAAATTGAACTCATTGCCATCTCCTGTGTTAAGAGAGAACTTAGGGACATATGGATCGCGTATAAATGCATGCACATTTATTCCAACAGCCTGATAAACTGATACTGGATTAATATTGGGAGATATTTCCAACGCCCAATATGTTCCCCAGCGATCTCCTCCGGTAACAGCAAAAACTGTTGTATTAGATATAACAACGCCAATGAGTAGAATGAAAAAGAAAATTTTTATTTTCATTCTTTAGTTTATTTTTATGCTTTTACAAAAACTGCTGCCCAATGATATGTCCCGGCATCCAGTTCTTTTACCAGCTTAACATCCATAAATTTGACTATTTTATGGACTTCATCAAAAGAAATTCTGCCTTGTTCCGGACCAAATGGTGAATCCGGATTCCAATCAACAATCACTAAATTTCCTCTTGGTTTTAAAATTCTTCGCGCTTCTTTCAAAACTGCCTCTTTTTCTTCTATCTGAAATAAGATATTCGCCATTAGAACCATATCTAGTGACTCATCTTTCAATGTAGAGCCTTTTGGCTCTTCTAAATCACATCTGATTGTCTTTATATTTGGCAAACCCATTGACCTTGCCCTGCCATTAAGAGCAGATAATGGTTCTTCTTGAATATCTAAAGCATAAACCAATCCTTTAGGAACCTTCTTTGCTAAAGCAATAGCAAAACCACCTGGGCCACAGCCAAATTCAGCTATTTGCCAATCCTGACTCAAAAGGATTTGTTCTATGATTTTCTCTGGCTCTAAAAAATCAACCATGTGCTTATAGTAAACTATAATTTTATTAATGATAACACTTTATCACCTTCATCTAATCGCATTATTCTGACTCCTTGAGTTGCCCTGCCAAGAACAGATATTTCCTTTGCCGTTGTTCTCAAAACTTGTCCTTTTCTTGAAATAAATATCAATTCCTCATCTCCTTTTACAATTTCCGCTCTAACCAAATCTCCTGTCTTTGGGGTAAGTTTTGCAGTCATAATTCCTGTTCCGCCTCTGCTTTGCTGACGATAAGTGGCAATCCCAGTCCTCTTGCCATAGCCCTTACTAGTAACTATCAAAATGTAATCCTTGGATTGGTCTTTTTCTATTGCTTCCATGCCAATAACTTCATCATCCTTTTTAAGGCGCATTCCCTTATTACCCGCTGCCCCTCTTTGCATTGGCCTTATTTGTTCTTCTTTAAATCTAATTGATTGCGCCTGTTTACTTACCAAAATTGTTTCGCTTTTCCCGCTGGTCTTTTTTACAGACCTTAATAAATCGCCCTTTTTCAACCTAATCGCTATCAATCCGGAGCTTCTCAAATTGCGGAATTCTTCAAGCGCTGTTCTCTTAATTATACCATTCTTGGTTGCCATAACTAAGTATTTAACTTGCTCACTGTCATCTTTCTTGCCAAGTGGCAAAACAGCTAAAATCTTATCTTCCTGGCTGATTTCCAAAAAGTTGACTAAAGCTCTGCCCTTAGAAATTCTTGTAGCAGAAGGAACTTCGTAGGCAGGCATAGCAAAGACCTTGCCGGAATCTGTAAAAACTAATAATTTATCAAGAGTATTCGCCAAAAAGAAATGCTCTACAAAATCATCGTCCTGCGTCTTAATTCCTGTAATGCCTTTTCCTCCCCGCTTTTGAATTTTATAAGAAGATGGGCTGACTCTCTTGATATAGCCCTTATTCGTAAGAGTAATCAAAACCTCTTCTTCGGGCACTAAATCCTCTTCTGATATTTCGTCCGCTTTTTTAACATAAACCTTGGTTCGACGAGCATCAGAATAAATTTCTTTTAATTCTTTTAATTCTTTTTTAACAACTGCTTTTACTTTTGCCGGACTTTTGGCAATATTAGAAAGCTCCTCTATTTTCGCTTGTATTTCTTTTAATTCTTCCTCTATCTTTTGAATTTCAAGTCGAGCTAATGCGGAAAGTTTCGTCTCTAAAATTGCTTCTGCCTGAATATCGGTAAGCTTGAATTTTGTTTTTAAATTTGTCTTGGCATCCTCTCTATTTTTTGATTTTTTAATTGTTTCTATAACTTGATCTATTTTTGCCAAACATTTCGCTAATCCTAAAAGTATATGCTCTCTTTCTTTAGCTTTATTCAAATCAAATTTTGTTCTCCGTAAAACTACTTCTTGGCGATGTTGAAGAAAATATCCGAGAACTTCCGCCAAGGATAAAA
>JAPLYH010000047.1:0-1183 GCA_026395615.1 Candidatus Parcubacteria bacterium
TGATACAGAAACAAATAAACAAACCTTTATTAAATAAAACGGAAATGACTTTCGGCGGTCTTGGAATAGCTCCAAAACTTCTTGATGCGGTTTTAAAATTGGGATTTAAAACTCCAACTTCAATACAATATAAAGCAATTCCTTCAGCCATAGAGGGTAATGATATTATCGGCATAGCGCAAACAGGTACAGGTAAAACCCTGGCTTTTGGTATTCCTTTAGTTCAGCAGATTTTAAAAACTGGGAAAGGAAAAGGATTGATTATATTACCAACCCGCGAACTGGCTTTGCAAATAAACGAATCGATACAGAGAATAGGCAGGGGATTTGGCATAAAAACAGCAGTATTAATCGGTGGAGCTCCTATTGGTCCTCAAATAAGAACAATCCGCGATAATCCCCATATTGTCATCGGCACTCCGGGAAGAATTATTGATCACCTTGAGCAAAAAACTCTAAGTTTGCACGATGTCACAATTTTGGTTTTAGATGAAGCTGACAGAATGTTTGATATGGGTTTTGCACCGCAGATAAATAAAATACTGCGTATAGTGCCGAAAAATAGGCAGACGATGTTGTTTTCAGCAACAATGCCGGACGGCATTGTAAAAATTGCCAGCAATCATATGAAGCTTCCTGTTAGGGTAGAGATAGCCAAATCCGGAACTACTGCTGAAAATATTGAGCACGAATTGTTTGTTGTTAAAAAAGAACAAAAAGCTCCGCTATTAAGAAAACTGCTTGAAGAGCACAAAGGAAGTATTTTAATTTTTTCAAGAACCAAATTTGGCGCAAAGAGAATTTGTAAAGATTTGCGGAATATTGGAGTTTCTGCAGCAGAGATACATTCAAATAGGTCACTTGGTCAAAGAAAAGAAGCGTTGGAAGGATTTAAATTCGGCAGACACAGGGTGCTTGTGGCAACTGATATTGCTTCACGCGGTATAGATGTGAAAGGCATTGAATTGGTTATAAACTTTGACCTTCCTGAAAATCCAGGAGATTATGTCCATCGTATTGGAAGAACCGGCAGAGCTGGTATGAAAGGTAAAGCTATTTCCTTTGCTTTGCCAGACCAGGGCAGTAAAGTCAGAGAGATTGAAAAATTAACCAGACTTTATTTAAATGTTTCAAAATTACCCGATCTTCCACCTGGTTTGAACCGACAACCCAATACTCATAA
>JAPLYH010000047.1:1273-13294 GCA_026395615.1 Candidatus Parcubacteria bacterium
ACATAGAAGCAGACCTGCTCGCAACGCTTCGCATACCAGAAACTCTGCGTCTACTGCGGGCAGGCCATCAAGCCATTTTGGCTATCGCAAAAAGAGATAAATTTACCACCCAGGTTTAATCTGAGATTTTTTGGTTGACCAACTAATCACATGAATAATATAAGAAATATCGCTATAATCGCTCACGTTGACCACGGAAAAACCACACTGGTGGATGCCCTTTTGCGTCAGTCAAAAACCAATCTTGCAAAAGATATTGTAAATAATGACTGCATAATGGATAGCAACGAAATAGAAAGGGAAAGAGGCATTACTATTTTTTCAAAAAACGCAGCCATACATTATGGCGATATAAAAATAAATATTATTGATACTCCGGGTCATGCGGATTTCGGCGGAGAAGTGGAAAGAGTTTTAAATATGGCTGATGGTTGTTTACTTTTGGTTGATGCCAAAGAAGGACCTATGCCACAGACAAGATTTGTTTTGAAAAAAGCGTTGGAAATGGGCCATAAGATTATTGTGATTATAAACAAAATAGACAAAGAAGGGGCCAGGCCAGATTTTGCCTTGGAAGCCACAATGGAATTGTTTCTGGAATTAGGCGGTCATGACCAATCATTAAATTTTCCTGTAATCTATGCTTCAGGCAGGGAAGGGAAGGCTGGAAAAACTCCAGATGTTTCAAAGATGGAAAACATTGTCCCTGTTTTTGAAGAAATTGTGCAGCACATTCCTTCACCCATCGGCGACCCAAAAGGAACATTGCAGATATTAGTAACTTCAATCAGCAGAGATGATTTCAAAGGAAGAATTGCTATTGGCAGAATTCATAGTGGTGTTATCAAAGCCAATCAAGAAATAATTCACATAAATCACAAGAATGAACAAAAAAAATACAGATTGGCTTCTCTGATGACATTTTCCGGATTAAAGAAAATTGATGTTGAAGAAGTTTCAGCCGGAGATATTGTCGCTTTAGCCGGCATACCGGATGTAACGATAGGAGAAACAATAACAGACCCTGAAAATCCAATGGCCTTGCCGATTATTAACATAGAACAACCGACCGTGAGAATGACTTTTTTAGTAAACGACTCTCCTTTTTCCGGAAAAGAAGGACAGTTTTCAACTTCAAGACAGATAAGGGAAAGATTGTATAAGGAATTAGAAACAGATGTCGCTCTAAGAATTGAAGATGTGGATAATAAAAAATGGATTGTTTCCGGGCGCGGGGAATTACATTTGTCTATTTTAATAGAAAGAATGCGCAGAGAGGGTTATGAATTTCAGGTTTCAAGGCCACAGGTTATTACAAGAGAAATAAATGGAAAAATAATGACTCCTTTTGAAAAGGTTTTTATTGAGGTTCCTGAAAGTTATCAAGGGATAGTAATTCAAAAATTAGGAAGCAGAAAAGGAGAAATGGTGGAAATGAGAAATTCCGGCAGTACTGTATTTTTAGAATTTATAGTGCCGACAAGAGGGCTGTTGGGCTATAAAAGCGAATTTTTAACCGACATTAAGGGGCTTGGAATAATAAATACAGCTTTTTATCAATACCAAGCAGATCCGGGAGATTGGCAGGAAAGAGCTCAAGGATCATTGGTTGCTCACGAAACAGGAGAAACTAATCTTTATGGATTAAGAAATCTTCAGAGCAGGGGGGTGATATTCTTAGGCCCGGCTATTCCTGTTTATGAAGGTCAAGTTGTGGGTCAAAATACAAGGTCTAACGATATGAGGGTAAATGTTTGTAAAACAAAACAACTTTCAAATATGAGGTCTAAAGGGGAGGGAACTACAGAGCATTTTAATACTCCAAAAACAATGGGATTGGAAGCTGCGTTAGAATACATAGGAGAAGATGAATTAGTAGAAGTCACTCCTAAAAACATTAGGATTAGAAAAATACACTTGAAAGAAATTGATAGAAAAAGAGCAGATAGAAAAGAAAAAGAAAAATAAAATTGAATTATTACATTTAAGGTGTAGCAAAAAGTCTTATCGCATGATAAGACTTTTTGCTAAATTACTCCACAGAGTAAGATATTTAATTATTCAACCTCATTGACGTCGGGAGTAGAATCTCCCTCGGATTCTGAAGTAGAATCCTTGTCGGAAGCAGAATCTTTTTCGAATTTTGAACATTTTTCGTTCGGTCGCCCAATAGAGATTGAGGTCGCAGTAACGTTTGTGCCACTAGTCGTGCCTTGCACAAATATTTTGTCACCAACTTTTAAAACAGAAAGATCAGCAGTAGCGCCATTATTTGTCATCGTAGCATTGCTGGCATCTATACTGTAGATAGCGCCGCCTTCATCTGATTCTTCTTGCATAGTAATAGTTGTGCCGTTAATAGCTGTGATGTTGCCGTCACCACCAAGCGGGGAATGGCCTTTAGGCAAAGTATTTCCAGTTGCTACTGGATTTGTGGTTGTTATAGTCTCAGTTGTAGTTGTGGCAGTTGTGGTATCTGCGGCGTGAGCTTGCGAGGCTATAGTTCCCACCATTCCACCGATAAACCCCAAGCTGATTAGCAATATTGCGCTCGTTTTTGTAATACTCATATCTTTCTCGTTAATTTTTTGCTTAATTATTCGAAATCGACTTTGTATCTAGAATAATATTATTACAAATTAGATATAAAAAACTTTCATTTAAATGTAAAATTTTTAATCAGTCATTAAATTATTATTACTCCAATTTTTTATTATAAGAATATTAAAATATTATCAAAGGACTTGACAAGATTTTGAAAGTGTGCTAAATTAAAAGTAGAAAGTATCGAGGGGTTTTAACAGGGTAGGCGGTGACCCCGACCTATCTAGTCTTGCACCCGTGCCCGTAGGACCATGTGGGTCCCTACGCTTCAGAGCACTTAAAAGACTTGGGTTTCGTAACTTTCGGCTAGCCACCGAAAGCGAGGTATGCCCCTTCATCCGTGGGACAAGAATGGCTCCCACGCGAATGAAATAAAAACCAGATTTCAAGTTCTTCAATGAACTAAAGAGGAGATCTAGAAAGGAGAAACAATGAAGTTTCAACTACTGGATCTCCTCTCACATATATTTCGTTTGATATTGTAGCCCGAGAGGGGCTTTTTTGTTTTTGTGTTAGATAAAAAAATTGACAGAATGAAAATAATGTGATATGATATAAACAGTGGCGGTTATCCTTTGTCAGAGGAGGAGACATGACTCCAGCAGAAGGTTGTTCTGCAGAGGAGATTAACGCAGAGATTGCGCAAGCAATCAGGGAACACGGAGACGTTGTGCTAAGAGGAGAGGCGGAGTGTATCCTCAGGAGAAGTAGACATCCTGATGACAATCAGTGTCCAGGATGCAAATCACAACTAGGATGCGTGAAGCTATTCACGGTTCGCTGGCTGAACCTCAAGGCCTTGCAATATCCTCGTAAAGGGATCGAGGACCACTTCAGAACAGAGGAGGTCTTGGCGGATCTTTTCCTCAGGATCATGGATGCGAGGACACTTGAAGAGCTCGCAGAGTTGCGGGATCATCCCTTTGGGCAGTGATAGGCTCAGCTTCTACATCGTGGGAGGCGATCTTGATGGCGAGGAAACCGATTCCGCTTGCTCGGCAAGACATTGAGCGGAGGCTGGTGGAAATGCTGGATGATGAGGAGGCCGTTGAGCAGGAACTCGCAGATATCCTGGGAGAAGATGATGATGACTCGTATCCTCAGGATCCCAAGAGTTCGTTGCGAATTCGACGACGCATTCAACGGAGCAGGGCCCTAAGGGCCATCCCGGCGGTGTGAGACCGCCCAACCAAAGAGATTCGCTTCGGCGCATTTCATGGTTGAGGCGGATTTCTTTTTTTGAGAGGATTCTTCCTCTTTTCTTTTCGTTTGGAAGTGATAAAATATGTTAAAGGTTAGAGATTAGAAAAAAATATATAATTAATCTTAAAAAAATGGTGAATAAATTATGGGAAAATCGACTTTTTATGATTTTCTCTGTCATAATAGTATTAACGTTAGTTACTTTTGTCGTTGTTGATTTATGGGATTGGCCCCAAGTCACAAAAACACCAGCTTCAACTTCAATAAATAATGAAGATTATATTTATACAGAGGCAGACAGCGGGTCAATTCAAATTCCGAAAGGACAAGAGTTTGTTATTTCATTAGAATCTAATCAAACAACCGGATTTCAATGGGCAGTTCAATTAGATTCGAATTTTATTGAATTCAAAGGTAAACAATATATTACAGATGAAGCGGGAGAAGGAATGGTTGGAGTTGGCGGTCACGAGAAGTTTACATTTATTGCTTCGCAGGTTGGGAAGACAGAAATAATACTCACTTATGTCCGGCCGTGGGAAAGTGTGCAACCAGCAAAAACTCTTACCTATAATATTACAATAACTGAGTAGTAAATATGATAGAGGAATATAGTTTCGGGAAAATAAAAATTAATGGGCGGGACTATGATTACGATGTAGAGGTCGATTGGGAAGGAGAAGTTTTAGAATGGTCCAGAAAAAACAGTCATATTATTAATGAGGAAGATATAGAAAGAGCGCTTGATAAAGAACCGGAAGTAATTGTTATTGGCACGGGTGAATCCGGAATGGCGCAGGTAACAGAAGATGCCAAACAGGCGTGCAAAGAAGCAGATGTGGAATTGATAATAGATAAAACAGAAGAAGCGGTAAAAACCTTTAATGTTATTTTAGAAGAATCATTAGAAGAAGATGGCGAGCAGGCAGACGTTATTGGTCTTTTTCATTTAACTTGTTGATTAAATAATTAAACTTTAAATTTTATATGAAAAAAATTATTATATCGCAATTTATTGTTCTTCTTATAGGCACTTTGTTTGCCTGGTTTAATTTTATAAGAGAGCTTGTTGCTTGGCTGAATTATCGTTCTTGTGAAGTTGGCTGCAGTCTTAGTGGCGCAGTAGTCAACCCGTTTTTAACTCCGTGTTTTTATGGAATGTTGTTTTTCACAATTGCCTTTATTTTGAGCGTTATAATGTTGAAAAACAGGAAGAATGTCTGATTATTACAAATCACTAAGGGATTATAATATTTTTAAGCCAGGGCAATCGGGCGGGTTTAAAATTAGTCGTTCAAAAATTGATTTATTTAAAGAATGTCCAAGATGTTTTTATATGGATTGCCGATTAGGCGTAAGTCGTCCTCCTGGATTTCCTTTCACTCTTAACAGCGCGGTTGATAAACTTCTTAAAAAAGAATTTGATACTCATAGGGTTGCGCAAACCAGTCATCCATTAATGGAAGAATACGGCATTGATGCGGTTCCTTTTCAAGATAAAAGAATTGATGAATGGCGGGATACAAGAAGGGGAATCCAATTTGTGCACGAGCCGACAAATTTATTAATAATGGGGGCAATTGATGATATCTGGGTTAATCCGAAAGGGGAGTTGCATATTGTGGATTACAAGGCAACATCAAAAGCCGGAGAAGTTAATTTAGACGCTGATTGGCAGATTGGATATAAAAGACAGATGGAAGTTTATCAATGGCTTTTCAGACAAAATGGATTTAATGTTTCTGATACAGGATATTTTGTTTATTGTAATGGGAGAACGGACACAGAAGCCTTTGACAAGAAAATAGAATTCAATATTTCAGTTATTCCATATAAGGGAGATGATAGTTGGGTAGAGGGAGCGATTTTGGATATTAAAAAATGCTTGGAAAAAGAGACAATTCCAGATATGGCATCTGATTGCGATTATTGTAATTACAGAAAATCAGCAGCTCAGGAAAGTTATAAATTCACCAAGAAAAAGAAATGATAAAGATTTCGCCGAATTCGTTAAATTTATATTTTGAATGTCCATTGTGTTTTTGGTTGGAAAAGAACAGGGGAATAAAAAGGCCCGCGCCTTTTCCTTATGAATTAAATTTGGCAGTTGATGAGGTGTTGAGACGCGATTTTGACAAACACAGAGCAAAAGACGGAACGCATCCATTACTTGAGGCGAATAATATTCCGGCTAAACTTTTTCCCAATCAAAAACTTTTGAACGAGTGGAGGAACAATTCAAAAGGATTGGAATATTACGATGAAAAAACCGGAGCGATTCTTTTTGGCGTGCTGGACGATGTTTTGGATTTCGGAAAAGGAAAATTAGCGCCATTTGATTATAAATCAACGGGGAAAAGCGTGCCAAAAGTTTATGACAGATTCCAGCTCCAAATGGATGTTTATACTTATCTTTTGGAGAAAAACGGATATGCCACTCCAAGAAAAGGAATCTTTGCTTTTTATACTGTGGATAAAGGAAATTCTTTTGACGACAGATTGCCGTTTAAAAAAGAGATTCATATTATAGATACTGACCCTTCGTATATCTCAAGAATATTTAAAGAAGCGGTTAAGTTTTTGAAAAAACCTGCGCCCCTTACCCATAGCCCGGAATGCGAATTTGGGAGGTGGGTAGAACTATTGAAATAAAGGCAATGAAAAAAACACTATTAATAGGAATTATTGCTATTTCGCTTTTTCAAGCTGTCTTTGTGTTGGCTGAAGAAAAGATTAATAATTTTGATGTTGTTGTTCAGATAAATACCAACAGCACTATTAATATTGAAGAGCATATAAACTATGATTTCGGTCTCGCTAATAAGCATGGTATTTATAGGGATATTCCTGTGAGCTATAAAGCAAGGGGAGGGAATTATAATCTTAGAATTTCTGATATCAAAGTAGTTGATGAAAATAATTCGCCTTATACTTTTTCTGTTTCTTCTGTGGCTGATGGATATAAAAGAATTAAGATTGGTAATGCAAATACGTATGTTTCCGGCCAAAAGACATATATTATAAAATACAAAATTGCCAGAGCAATAAATTATTTTCAAGATTATGACGAGCTTTACTGGAATGCTACCGGCAATGAATGGCAAGTTTCTATATCAGAATCATCAGTAAAAGTTTTATTGCCAAAAGAAATTGCTTATAAAGATATCAAAGCAGATTGTTTTGAGGGAAGCCTTGGGAGCAATGAAAATTGCTCAAATATTAATTTTTCCACATTAGGACAATCAGGGACAATAGAAACAATAGATTTTTCTCAAGGGTTTTTGCCATCATATCAGGGATTAACTATAGTTGTCGGAATACCAAAAGGAATAATTACAGTTCCCTCTAGTTTAACCATCGCAGCGGATTTTTTAAAAGATAATCTTATTTTATTTTTACCAATCATAGCTTTTATTGTTCTTTTTGTTCTTTGGTGGAAAAAGGGGAAGGATCCAAAAGGAAGAGGAGTTATTATTGCCCAATATGACGCGCCCGATAACTTAACTCCGGCGGAAGTGGGAACTATTATAGACGAAAGGGTTAATGATAAGGACATTTCAGCAGAAATAATTAATTTAGCGATTAGGGGACATCTTAAAATCAGGCGAACAGAGAAAAAGATATTATTCGCCAAGTCAATTGATTATGAATTTATTAAAATTAAACAAGGAGATGACTTGGAAAGCGATTTTGATAAGAAATTATTCAAAAGTATTTTTAAAATTATAAAGACGCGAAAGAAATTAAAGACTTGGTTTATAACTCAGTCACTAAAAAAGGATATTTTATCAGCAATCCCAATAAGGCGAGAGTGAGTTATTTTACGGTTGGCATTGTACTTCTTTTACCAATTGTTTTCTTGCACGATTATTTTGGCTCTGTATTATTTGTAAGCTTAGGAATAACCGGAGGATTGATAGTGGTTTTTAGCACTATAATGCCAAAACGAACGATGAAGGGCGTTTTAGCAAGAGAATATATTCGAGGGCTTAAAGATTATTTAATGACCGCGGAAAAAGAAAGAATAAAGTTTCATAATGCGCCTGAAAAGAATCCGGAATTATTTGAAAAGCTTTTGCCAATGGCAATGGTTTTGGGAGCAGAGAAGGAATGGGCCGCTCAATTTAAAGATATTTATCTTACTCAACCGTCATGGTATGAGAGTCCAACTGGTGTTGGCTTTAATTCTGTTATTTTTATTGGTAATCTTAATTCGTTTGCATCAGCAACTCACGGCGCAATAACTCCATCAAGAGGAGCAGCTGGAGGGGGAAGTGGTTTTGGGGGAGGCGGTTTTTCTGGCGGTGGTTTTGGCGGGGGTGGCGGAGGAAGTTGGTAAAATATATTAATCAATTATTATGGTTGATGAGAATTTCAGACAATTTATTAAAGAGCAGATTAGTTTGCCAGAAGAAAAGTGGAATGAAGATTTTAAAAATTATATTCAGAAGAAATATCGGGAATTAGAAGCAGAAATACTAGAAATTTCACCAGAACAAGAGTTAGAAAAAAATTTCCAAAGATATCTTGAATCGTTGGATATTAAAAAAGAAGATTTAATGAGTAAGAGAATTCTTGATTTGGGTTGCGGAGAAGGAGAGTTTGTAAAATATTGTCTTGGAGAAGGTATTAGCAGAGAAGTTTATGGCTTAGATGTTTCTATCAAGCCGGAAGAGATTAATCCCGGTTATCGGCAATTTTTTCTGAAAGGTGATTTTGAAAAAGGAATCCCTCTCAAAAATTTTGATTATATTTTTTCAGTCGGGTCGGTTGAAGCTCCGTACTCTGAAGATATTGATAGAGATTTGAGAAAAACCCTGATTTTAGCCCTTTCCTCCCTTAACCATGATGGAGAAATAAGGATTTTCCCAATACGGAAAGCTCCGCCAGTTAGTGGCTTGGCTGGGATTGATTTTTCCTACAAAAAATGGACAGAACTTTTAAATGATTTAAAAACAAAAAATTGGATTGATTACGAGTTAAAGCCGATTGATATAAGGGCGGCGGGCAATAAACCGGATGTTTGGCTTGAGCAAGTTTTAATAATCAATAAAAAACTTATTGATATCAAATTTTAAAATAAAATCTAACTTATTATAAAATGAAAACAAAATTGTATTTAATAGTAATTCCTTTAATAACATTAATTGTCGCTTTATCCGGCAGTTTGGTTACAAATAGGGGAATGGATTGGTATAATCAAATTAATCTTCCAGTGTGGACACCATCGGGAGGCATTATAGGAATGGTTTGGACTTTAATATTTGTTCTTACAACTATTTCTGCTATATTATTTTGGTCGAGAGGTTTTCGGAATAAAAAGTTTTGGATTGTAATCTCTTTGTTCGTAGCAAATGGAATTTTAAATGCCCTTTGGTCGTTTTTATTCTTTGGACTGCATTTAATAGGCGCCTCCATATTGGAGATGATTGTCCTTGAAATAACGACTATATTTTTGATCATTCTTATAAAACCAACATCAAAATTAGCATCTATTTTATTATATCCTTATGCTATTTGGGTTGCTTTTGCCACTTATTTAGCTTATTCTACATTAATACTTAATATTTAATATCGGGGTAAATATGAATAGAAAATTTTTAATATTTTTAGCAATTATTTTTTCAATAGTTATTATCGGTTTTATTATTTGGGCAATCATATCAATTAGTTCCATGCAATGCGGAGAAAATAGGGCAAAAGAGATTGCCAATGATTGGATTATAAAAAATTCTTCAACATATAAATTTGATGGCTATGGATTAGCTTTTGATAGTTTAACAAAATTAGATTGCGATAAATGCTATCAATTATCATTCTGGTTTAATACGAGACATCCTGGATATGGGGATAGGTCAAATATGATGATAGCTCAATATGTGACTTCCCATAAAATAGTAATTAAAATTAATAAATGCAAAATTATGGAAGCTATCAATGATGGAAAGTTTAATGAGCTTGAGAATAAACCAATTATTCCTGATTCTTTGGGTATAGAAATTCTGCAGCAGGGACAGGGAAATCAGGCGAAAAAAGGGGATGAGGTGAGCGTAAATTATATAGGCACTTTTTCAGATGGTAAAGAATTCAATTCTAATCTTGATAAAAATAATCCACTTATTTTTACTCTTGGAGCCGGGCAAGTTATTGAAGGATGGGATTTAGGGTTATTAGATATGCGGGTCGGAGAAAAAAGAAAATTGACGATTCCTCCCGAATTAGCTTATGGCAGCAGGGGAACTCCAGGGGGCGAAATACCGCCAAATTCAACACTAATTTTTGAAGTTGAACTTTTAGGAATAAAATAAGCAATAAACAATTAATTTTTATAAAATAAAATGAGTGATAGAAAATTATTAACCTTTGGCTTGATAGGAATTGTAGCAATAATGGTTTTATCTTACGTTCTTTTCCCCAGTGGAAAGCGTTTCCCCAGTTTTTCTGACAACAATATCAATCAGAGCTTGAATACAAGTATTCCCAACAATACCTTGGGTACAGAGAGCCAAGAGATTAAAAAAGATGCGCCCTCTTATTCTGAAAATGTTTCTTATCCTAAAATTGTTAATCTGAAAGATGCAGACAAGCAAGATAAAACCAATAAGGCGATAGAAGAATTTGCTACTGGCATTGTATCAACCTTTGAAGATCAATTACAAAAATCAGAACCAAGTAATAGTTCAAAAAATAGTTTACTTGCCCAATATCTTGTTTCTTTTGTTGGCGAATCATTAATAAGCGTCAGTTTTTCGGTATCGGAGGATTTAGGCGGAGCTCAGCCGAATAATTACATAACAACTTTTAATTATAATATTATTGAGAGCACAGAGATTCAATTAGGAGATGTATTTAAAAAAGGCGTTGATTATACAAAAATTATAGGAGATATTTGCAAGGAAAAATTATTAGCCCAGTTTGGAAGCGATGAATCTCTTAAAGCATGGATAGAAGAGGGGACAAAACCGAAAACAGGGAGTTTTGTAAATTTTACTATAACCGGAA
Organism: Candidatus Parcubacteria bacterium; assembly: GCA_026395615.1. GTDB lineage: Bacteria > Patescibacteriota > Minisyncoccia > Minisyncoccales > PEYH01 > PEYH01. The sequence goes on from JAPLYH010000047.1 coordinate 12,083, forward strand.
AATCATTAGTAATATATTTCAATCCGTACGAAGTAGGCCCTTATGCTATGGGTATCCAGACAGTTGAAATTGATTTTACGGATCTTCAACAATATTTAAACTCAGAAGGAATTTTAGGGGACTTGATGTAAAAATTTGCAACGATAAAAAACAGAAGTACCGAGTCAATACTATTCGGTACTTTTATTTCCTTAAATAGAGTCCTAGGAGTTATTTTATATTATGCGACATTGAGATAGAAATATATTCTAAAGAGAGAATAAAAATACTTTATCCGTGATATTTACGATGTATTTCTTTTAATTGAGGTCTGGTTACATGCGTATAGATTTGAGTAGTTGCAATATTCCTATGGCCTAAGAATTCTTGAACAACTCTTAAGTCAACGCCTTTCATCAATAAATCAGTAGCAAAGCTATGCCTTAATGTGTGGGGAGTCGTAGTTGTTGGTAACCCTGCCTGTATAACATATTTTTTTATAATCCTTTCAACAGTTCTGGTAGTTATTCGTCCTTGTATTTTTGAGCCCTTATAAGTGACAAAAAGAGCTTTTTCTTTATCTGCTCTTTTTTGTAAATATTTTTCCAACCAATCAATGGCTCTTTGGGATAAAAACACAGTTCTTGGATGACCTCCTTTACCAACAATACCTATTTCTAAATCTTTTGTGTTTTCATTGATTTTTAATTGGTCCCTGTCTAATGCCACTAATTCAGCCACTCTTAACCCGGCGGAAAATAATGTTTCTAACATCGCCCGATCTCTTAGTCCATTAATATCAGAAACATTAGCCACAGATAATAGTTTTTCAACTTGTTCTAATGTTAGAAAATTAACAGTTCGTTCTTGGGATTGCTTGGCTAGTTTTATTTTTTCCGGCGGTAGGGAAATAATGTCTTTATCCGCAAAATAACTCAAAAGAGAACGCAGAGCGATTAAATAGTAATTTTGAGTATTCCTTTTAAGGGGTGTTTTGTCTTTTTGAAGACATTGCCTGGATAAAAATGTCTTATATTGAAAAATATGGTCAGGAGTCAATTGATGGGGCAAAAGACCTTGTAATTTGTTTATTTCAATCCATTCCAGAAATTTTTTCAAAAATCTTGAATAGTTTTCTTGAGATTTATATGCAAGTCCTTTTTCAATATCTATCCAATCCAAAAAATCATTTATATGTTTTATAATAGGTTTCGTTGAATTCTGCATATTTTT